>JAHIKR010000190.1 GCA_018897415.1 Pseudomonadota bacterium | reverse complement strand
TGTAGTAGAAAAAGCAAAAGACCGAAAACAGCAAGGAAAGTAACGGAAGAAAAAAAATGGTAAATACTCAGGTTGTCGGGTTCACGGTTCACGGTTCACGGTTGGTTACTTTCCTATAGCAATTTTCAGTACTTCCATCATCTCATCAACAAAGTGAAATTGAATCTCTTTCATTACCTTTTCCGGTATATCTTCTTCTAAATCCTTCTTGTTCCACTTTGGCATGATGATGGTTTTAATCCCAGCATGGTGGGCGGCAAGGACTTTTTCCTTTACGCCTCCAACCGGCAAAACGCGTCCTCTCAGGGTAATTTCACCAGTCATGGCGAGATCTTTTTTTATTGTTTTATTGGTCAGAAGAGATACAAGGGCTGTAAGTATGGTGACACCGGCAGAAGGGCCATCTTTGGGTATGGCTCCTGCCGGTATATGTATATGTATATCAATGGTATCAAAAAAATTTTCAGAGATTCCGATTTTATCAGCATTTGCACGGATGAAGCTCAAAGCCGCTGCTGCTGATTCCTTCATGACATCCCCGAGCTGACCAGTTAAGGTAAGACCCTTTTTCCCTTTCATGGATGTGGCTTCGACAAAGAGTAGCATGCCGCCTGTTTGCGTCCATGCAAGCCCCATGGCTATGCCGGGTTTTGAAGGTCTTGCTCTAACTTCAGAGGAAAAGCAGACAGGGCCGATGTATTTGTAGATATCTTTTACGTTAATTTTTACTGAGTTTATTTTCCCCTCAGCAATAAGTGTCGCAACACCACGGCATATGGTCGCAATTTCGCGTTCAAGATTTCTTAAGCCCGCTTCCCTTGTGTAGCCTGTGATTATATTTTTTATTGAAGCATTTGTAAAAGATATCTGAGAGACCTTAAGTCCATGGGCTTCGCGCTGGCGAGGTATGAGAAAGTGGTTTGCAATTTTAATTTTTTCATCCAGAGTATAGCCCAGCAGATGCAGAACTTCCATTCTGTCTCGCAGAGCCGGAGGTATCGTGTGTAAAATATTTGCAGTGGTAATGAACATGACTTTTGACAGATCAAATGGCACATCAAGGTAATGATCTGAAAAAGAAAAGTTTTGCTCTGGATCAAGAACCTCCAGCAGAGCTGAAGATGGATCACCGCGAAAATCGCTTCCAACCTTGTCTATTTCGTCCAGCATAAAGACAGGATTGTTTGACTCGGCGCGCCGGATTCCCTGAATAATGCGCCCGGGAAGAGCGCCGACATAGGTTCGCCTGTGTCCTCTGATTTCAGCTTCATCTCTTACACCGCCAAGTGAGATTCGATGAAATTTGCGGCCTAAAGCCCTGGCTATTGAACGGCCGAGAGATGTTTTTCCTGTACCGGGAGGACCTGCAAAACAAAGTATTGGGCCTTTTGATTCAGGCTTGAGCTTTCGTACGGCCAGAAATTCTATAATACGTTTTTTTGGTTTCTTTAGCCCGTAATGATCATCATCTAAAATCTTTCTGGCCTTTTTTATATCTAACTTGTCTTCTGTGCTTTCATTCCAGGGTAGTGATGTCAGCCAGTCAAGGTATGTTGATGCAACAGTATATTCGGAAGAAGAAGGATGCATTCGCGACAGACGGTCAAGTTCACGTTCAGCTTCTTTAAGAGCTTCTTTGGGAAGATTCTTTTCTTTTATTTTAGTCCTGTATTCTTCAATTTCGATGCTTGTTTCATCTTTTTCGCCAAGTTCTTCCTTGATGGCTTCCATTTGCTGGCGGAGATAATATTCTCTCTGCTTTTTATCCATGCCGCCTTTGACCTGGGACTGTATTTTGTTCCCAAGTTCAAGAACTTCCAACTGATAATTAACAAGACGTGTAACTTCTTGCAGTCGTTTTTTTATGTCAAGGGTTTCTAAAACTTTTTGTTTTTCTTCTAATGTTGAATTTATGATCGAAGCAATCATGTCTGCGAGAATGCCCGGCACCTGTATTGATTTAACCATAGAAAGAATATCAGGTGATAATCCCGGAGAGAACCCGACAACTTTGGTGAATAGGCCGATAAGGTTGGTCATAAGGGCATCGATCTCCTTGCTTTTTGTTTCTATATCCTGAAGATTTTCTATCCTGGCCTGCAGGTAAGGCTTTCCTTTTATAAAATCTTTTACTTTGAATCGGCCCAAACCTTGTACAAGTAATTGCGCCCTATTGTCTTCGATTTTTGCCATTTTAAGGATAAGTGCGCTTGTCCCAAATTTATATAGATCGTCAGGAGTGTGTTTGATTTTTATCTCTGAATTTTTGGATAGAATAAGTCCGATTGTTCTATCTTTGGACATTGCTTCATCTACCAGTTGAATGGATTCGCGTTGCATTATAACAACCGGCACAACCATTTTTGGGAATAGAGTAGCATCAAATAAAGGAAGAATAGAAAGTATTTCCGGGAGTTCTCTACTTTCAAAGTCCAATGATGGTTGGTTATCTGTCATGGATACCTCCGGAGTCTGTTTCTTAAAACTTTAATTGGGAATCACTTATCCCTCAGTGATCGGCACCTTGTGTATGTTAGCAGGCGGCAGCTTGGCAAGCCTAATCTGAAGAAAGCCGTTTAGATATGATGCCGTTACCTTATCAGTATCAATGGGTGCAGGAAGAAAAAGGATACGTTCAAATTTACCATACTGGATTTCCGCTAATCTGTATTTTGTGTTTTCTACGCGCGGCAATTCAGTACGATACCCATAAATTTTGACGGCTTTGCTGCTAATTTCTACCTCTAGGTTCTCTTTATTGACTCCTGCAATTTCAGCTAGAATAATTATTTCTCCAGGAATCTCATAAATATCCATTTGAGGCTTCCATGTAGAATCGGAAAGAGAAAAAACAGGATTCATAGATCTGAACATATCCTCAATGGTTTTTTCAATTTCGGAACCTAATTCATCAAAATTATCACCAAATCTTATTTTGATATAGTCCATTTTTGGCTCCTGCTTGTTACGGCTTATTATAGATGTTTGTCCATCATGTTTAACTAAGAGAATTATCACGATAAAGTTATTTTGTAAAGAAAATATCGTAACTACTCAGGTTGTTGGGTTCACGGTTCACGGTTCACGGTTGGCTACTTTGCGCTTTTCATCGCTCTCTAACCTTGAACCGTGAACCCTTGAACCGTGAACCTGAGTAGTTACAAAATATCTAGAGGCAGAATGGATTGCGTTTTATATGAAAATATCATATTACACAAATATGATTAAAGGCTACAAGGATTCATTCAGATTTATAATCGGTTCTCAGTATTTTTTATATTTTGGCATTATGGGCATTTTTTTGCCCTATTTTAATTTATACTGTTACCATCTTGATTTTACCGGTTTTCAAATAGGGCTCCTGTCTGCCCTTAGAACGGTGATGATAGTTTTGTTCCCATTGTTTTGGGGGGCTCTGGCGGACCGTTTTCAAATCAGGAGACCGATATATATTTTATGCAATTTCGTAAGCGCAGGAATATGGACATGTTATCTTTATACCACTGATTTCTGGTTAATGCTCGTTATTACCCTGTTTTATGGAATTTTTTACGCCCCGATTATATCTTTTCTTGAAGCCTTTACAATGGATGTTCTGGG
>JAHIKR010000189.1 GCA_018897415.1 Pseudomonadota bacterium | reverse complement strand
TTTTGGTTTAAGATGCTCGGGAATTTCCATTGCTTCGATCAAAAGGTCGCTGTAGAATTTTACTTCCATACCAACTTTAAAGGTATGGATAATATCTTCTATACCGCTGTGGCAGTTATGGCAAGGCGTTACAACAGTATGTGCACCGGTTTCCCTTAGTTGCTCTGCCTTTATCTTATTACTAGCAACCCTTTTCTTCTTCCACGGCGGACCGCAATTAATAACCCCGCCGCCTGCATTGCAGCAATAATTATATCTATGGGTGTCTTTAACATCTACAAAATCTTCACAGACAGCACGCATAATATAGCGCAGTTTATCACCCAAACCACGATTTCTTATAACGTTGCAGGGGTCCTGTACGGTAATCGGCCCTTCAATCTTTTTGGCTATCTTTATTCGACCGCTTGTTAACAGGTCATAATAAAAGTCTATTGCATGAACAATAGGTATGGGCGGTCTCAACCAGCCCATCCAGGTAGGGCCATCATACTCTGCGCCCCTGAAAGCATGACCGCACTCCCCCATTACAATTTTCTTTACCTTTAGTCTCTGAGCAGTTTCATGATGTAGCCTTTCAACGCGGGCCATAATCTCAAAATCACCTGAAAACATAGGCATATTGCTGTTATCCCATCCTGCAAAAGCAGGCATTGTCCAGTCCAGTCCGGCTACAGCCATAATCACCGTGATATTACCCAAAAGCTGGGCCAGAAATTTTGGCTCAGGACCGATAACTGAGTACATGATCTCCGCTCCTTCTTTTTCCAAAGGCAAACGTGCGCTTGGTACATAGCTCTGCCCATCCTCTTCCTGCCACTGTAAAGTATCTATCCATTCATCAGGCTTTACCCACATCTGATTCATGGTAGCAGCATGGCTATGAACTGTATCCTGCAGGTATAGTGGCACCATTTCCAATTTTGCACATATACGGCGGACTATAAGAAGCATATACGCAATATCTACCCCAAATGGACAATACATACCGCATCGCCGGCAAACATTACATTCGGTATAAGCAATTTCCGCACATCTCTTTATAAATTCAGCGCTGACTTTACCCTTGTTTTTTAACATCGGCCATATTGTATCTTTTATTTTTGTAACCGGTGCATAGCTTACATCTCTATCATTGGATAAATACCATTGGCAGGCTTCAGCACAAAGACCGCAGTGTATGCAGGTATTTACATAGGTCCACATACGCCCGGCTGTCTCATTATTTAAAACCCCGTTAACAACTCTTTCTATCTGCTCCGGCGTGAGTTTCGCAACCTGATTGTCTAATGCTGCATCTTCAACCGGTTCTCTTTTAGCTATAGTTGGTTTCATACTACATCCTCCATGGAATATGTTTGAACTTAGTTCGCTTCGCTCACAATTGGTCGAATGGTTCAAGTCCCCCTTACAACACGACAACTCGACTATTTAACTACTCGACTAAGGTCGCGGAAATTTTAACAGGTTGTAGAAATTCCGAGACGTTTAATTCTTACCAGTCTTTTGAGCGCCTTATATACCCGGATTCACTGCCATAGTATGCTCTTGTAAATACAAAGAAGAGCATATGACTCAATCTTGTAAAAGGTATAGCTATCAACATTATCTCTCCGGCAATCATATGAAGGATAATCATAGTTCTGTTATCAAACCACTGATGGTAAGCAATAAAACCGGTTATAAAGGGCAGTACTGTTATTGTCAGCAAAAGATAATCCGAAGCATCTGTAACATTATTAACAACAGGATCTGTCAATCTTCTTAATAAGTAAAAAATACCGCCTGCAATAACAACAATTGCCATCCAGTCTGCAACCTCGTCTGGTATATGCCACCAGCTTATATTCCACGATTCATCAAACAAAACGATATGAGCCAAAAGAAAGATAGGTGTAAATACTAAGCAGATATGAAACGCAAAAGAAATGATAGTAAATATAGGTCTCTGCCTCATATATCGGCTGTTAAACGGTATCATCCAGTGAATCAAAGATGCGACACTGTGCTTAAAGGACATATGAGGAAACACAATCTTATCCTTTTTGGCGCCTTGCAGCATATAAATTATCCTGTACAGGCTGCCCGCAATAAATATAATGAAAGCTATCCAGACCATTGGCCCGCTTAGAAATTCATACATATGTCTTCCCCCCTTAGATAATATTTCTTAAACTGTCTAACCAGATAGTTAAAACTAACCCATTAAACAAAATCGATTTTCTCATATTCTATCCGGCGGAATAACTCGCCGATAATATTTTCCGTCTTCCACGCCCTTTATAAGAACTTTTGTGCCATCAGGAGAAATAACAGGATCCCACAAAAATTCGTACTCGCTGCCTCTAATTTGTCCGTCAACTGCTATGCGATACTTGCCGTTCTTCTCGACCTTACATATTGCTCTGCTACCATCCGGAGTAAATACAGGTGGCCAAATATTATCAAAACCTCCTCCAAGTACTTTTCCGTCAAGTACAAACAACCAGTTACCACTATCTTTGGCGATTGCAGCGACTCTTCTGCCATCAGGGGAAAAACAGGGCCGCAAAACACATTCTCCGAATGTCATATTCCAGGGTTTTCCATCAACAGCTATTGTCCATTTGGCAAATGATTTGGCTACTGATGCAGCGATCCTTCTTCCATCGGGGCTATAGGTCTGATATAAAAGACTTGGGAAGCCTCTGTCCCATATTATTCTTCCGTTAGTCGCAAGAAACCACTGGCCACCCTGTCTGACAGGTGCAGTCACTTCATCGCTCATGATAGGGTGAAAAACAGGTTCCCATGTGCAACCAAATTTTTCATTCCAGGACGCTCCATTAACAACAATCCCGTAGTCACAAATTGCAGCCCTGTATTCTGATGCAACCCGCATCCCGTCATTACTGATCGCCAGTCCATATACATTTACAAAGTTCTTCTCCCATGGTTTACCGTTTACCACCACAGACCAGGTTCCTTTCAAAAATCCTTCAAGATCCGCCTGCCCTAGAGGAACAGTCTGCGCAATGGCGGCAACAGTATTTCCATCAGGGCTTACTTCATGACTTGCTATACTATGGAGAGCGACAGGACATTCCCATGCCTTGCCATTAACCGAAATAGCATATGCATCATTATGTTTAACAACAGCCACTATAACTTTGCCGTCAACACTAAACTTCGTATCCCAAATATACTCATAAGACTCATCCCAGGGCTGACCGTCAACAGCCATCGTCCATTCCGCATCCCTTGAAGCCAGTGCAGTCAGCCTGCCGTCAGGAGCAAATCTGGAATACCACATCTTTTCAAAGGGTTCTTCCCATGTGTTTCCATTTACACATATGTTGAATTCTCCTTCCCCTATTTTGACAATAGAGGCTATCTTCTCGCCATCGGGACTGACATAAGGCTCCCAGACATCTTCAAACTGGTCTTTCCATTTTGCCGGCTCGGCAAGCGTTTTTTGTTCGCTTTCCCAGTCCCAGTTTTCAATATTAACCATTTAAAAACCTCCTAATCTTTAATCTGTTAATAAAAAATATATTTGACGGTTTCATAAAAACTCATCAAAGCCTGACCCACTCATCATGAAATTTCTGCAATCTTTCCATCCGCAATTTTTCCTTTGAACTTGAAATATAATCCGCAATATCTTTCAGCACCTTTGTGTTAAAAGGTTTTATCATGTAAAAAATCACTCCCTGCTTTCTGACTTTTAATTCCAAATCTCTTGAGTTTTGATCGGTTATAGTAATAATCTTTATATCTGGACATATACTTTTAAGTTGCTGAATTAATTTGCAACCATCGAATGCCTTTGAAGAAATATTGAGCAGTACAAGGTCGAATTTATTATTTCTGACCTTTATCAAGGCATCTTCGGCTGAATTAGCGGCTTCTATATTACGGACAAATTTTTCAATGTTTGTTGTAATGGCACTGGCAGTAAATAAATCATCATTAATAAGTAGAATATCCATTTTTATTACTTTTTTTCACAGCAAAGCGCGAAGAACTCAAAGAAATTAGTAGTATATTTGAATCTTATTGATTATTGAGCAATGGGTGTGCCAAAGAGTTGATATGATATTTATCTGTCTGTATTTATAGATGATATTTATATTTATTTGGTATGAATAGCTCTAAAGAAAGGAAGATAAACTGACATTAATGACATGAAGGGATATAATAATTGAGTTTTACTTATTGATATAATTTAGCATTTTATATGTGTGCCATATACGGCATATTTTATGACTTGATTAGCTTAAATTGCTTTAATTTCCTGTAAAGAGTTCTCTCGGGTATATTAAGCATTTTTGCCGTCTTACCCCTGTGCCACTGATTATGATCTAACAGCTTGGCAATATAGTCTTTTTCAAACAATTCAACTGCATCACGCAATCCCCTGCTATCCTTCAAAAATTCTTTGTTTGAATCATCAACCTTATTTGCTTCTCGGGGCCTGTGCGGATTGATAAAATCAAGGCGCTGTATAGTTAGATAACGTTTTAAAACATTTTCTAGCTCTCGAACGTTCCCGGGCCAATCATGATTGTCTATAGCTTCAAATATCTTTACTGGAAGGCTCTGCCTTTCTTTACTATCACAATGAAGCTTTAAGAAATGTTCAACCAGCAAGGGAATATCCTCCTTACGCTCCCTTAAAGGCGGCACAGTAACGGGAATTACATGCATCCTGTAAAAGAAATCTTCCCGCATCAAATTATTGTTAACCAGCTCCATCAAATTTTTATTCGTAGCGGCTATAATGCGGAAATCTGAGTATTTAGCCTTATTGCTGCCCACAGGCGTATAACCTCCGTCATCGATAACTCTTAGTAATTTTACCTGCATGTTGAGATCAAGTTCACCAACTTCATCTAGGAAAAGAGTGCCACCACCCGCAATGTCCAGGTATCCATGCTTATCCATGTTTGCCCCGGTAAAGGCTCCCTTTTTATATCCAAAAAATTCACTTTCAAGAAGCGTTTCAGGGATAGCTCCGCAGTTCACGGCAACAAAATCCTTATCTTTTCTATTGCTCATATCATGTATGGCTCTTGCAACCATTTCTTTGCCGGTTCCGGATTCGCCATAAATAACTACATTGGCGTCAGAATTAGCGGCCTTTAAAATAAGTTCATATATTTCCTGCATTGGCCGGCTTTTGCCAATAATATCTCCGAACCTGTATCTCTCCTTTATGGAAGATCTAAGCCTTATATTCTCATTTCTTAGGCGCTCTGTCTCTTCCTGAATTGCAATTTCCTGAAGCCTTCTTTCAGTAATATCCCTGATAGTCGTAAGAATAGCGGGCATCCCTTTC
>JAHIKR010000188.1 GCA_018897415.1 Pseudomonadota bacterium | reverse complement strand
CGATCTTGTCGATCGCTTCCATGCAGGAAATATTGTCAAACAGGTTGCGGCAATAGTAGGCGGCGGGGGCGGCGGAAGACCGGATATGGCTCAGGCCGGTGGAACAAAACCGGAAATGCTTGATAAAGCGCTGGATAAAGTTTATGAGTTAGTAGAAAACAGATGAACTACCCCGCAGCAAGCTACCAATATTGTTGACTTAAGCACATTTTGTTTCCTGCCAGCCGGCAGGTGAACCGCAGAATATCGAACAAGGAATAATGAATTTCGAAGTAAAGAAAAACGTTATTAAACTTCATAATTCGACATTCGATATTCGCATTTTACTAAAACCCCTGAACCCATTTCCTTAAGGCTCCTCGCGATTAATTTTGAACTTATCAAAGTCTTGATCATAGCTGTAAAGGATATTTTGCCTGTCTCCTTCCAGGCAGGCAATCAGATAACAATCTACAATGTCCAATTTGCTATCATGCCAGAGTTCTATCGTCCGGCGAACATTTTTTTTCTCCTTAACAATAATCCCTTTATATTCCAGGATGCTCAGCATCCCGGTTGCTATGTCTTCTCTGGGAACAGAGTAAAAGCTTTTTAGAACAAATACTACCTGGAACAAAACAATCAATTTCAATTCAACCCGCAAATCTCCCTGTTCCAGAGATTCAAACAGAGTATATACCCCTCGGAACTTTTGTGTCTTGTCGGATGTCAAAAAGCGAATCAGAACATTGGTATCCAATAGCGCCGTCATTTTTCCCAGTCCTCGATAAATCCTGCTTCCGTTGCCCTGTTAATATCTGCTTTTTTAAGTTTTGGCTTACCTTTTGCGTATTTCCGAAACATTCCAAATAGGCAATCGGTCATAGATTTTTTTCCTTCTTTTTTGGGCACAGGTTTTAGTAAGATGCCATCGGCTTTGGGAATCACATCAACATGATCTCCAATATCAATATTGTATTTTTTTCTTAAAGCAACAGGAATGACAATCTGTCCTTTAGGAAAGACTTTCCTCTTTACGGATTCTTTTGAAGTTGCGCCCATGCTTTCTCTCCCTTGCGAATAGGTTATACTAAATATATTAATAAAGTATAACAAAATGTCAAGTATTAAGTTAATTCAGATTTGCTCAGCCTGATCATAGGTATCAGCCTGAGCATAGATATATCTTTTTCTTTTATCATGGTCTATCATGTAGAGCAGTTCAGCTTGTCCCCTGATTTCTTCTATCAGGCTCTGGAGGCTTGGATAATCTATGTTGAATATGCGAATGTAAACCATGCGATATCCTGGAGGGACCCGCTCATAGGATGTAAGTATGCTCGACACCCGGCTTCCATAACTTCTTATAATATCAGTAATCTGCTGGATAGATCTGAGACGATCAAATACCTTTAAAGCAAACTGGATTCCTTTTTTCCCAATACCTGTCAATGAAAATATAACTCTGAAAAGATCTGTTTGAGTAATTATTCCCACTAATTTTTCTTGTTCATTGATTACTGGGACTCCTGAAATTTTATTTATTAAAAGCACTTCGGCGGTTTCTTCCACGGTATAATCGTCAGGGACAGATATTGGATTTTCAGTCATTATGTCTTTGATTTTAATCTTAGAATAAATTAACTCATGATTTTCTGATATGTTAACATCTGAGGCCGAAGCTTTTTTAAGGTCTCTGTCGCTTATAATACCCACTACCCTGCCTTTTCCCATTACAGGAAGCATACGAATATTATGTTGTTTTAACAGATTAATGGCATCCTGCATTGAATAATTTTCACCAACGGTAATAACCGGCTTACTCATCCAATTTTTTACTAACATTTTAACTTCTCCCTGTTTTATGGTCAGCGATTAGTGGACAGTGCAAGATTCATTTGGAACCATCCCGCCACTTGAAATTAAGGCATACCAGTCTTTTTGATAAAACAATAGCCAGATTCCGCATCAACACATATCCTGCATGATTGTTTCTATCAAACAATTCATATAGCTTTTCCCCATCAATTCTCATAATACGGATTTCATCGATTGCAGTAACATATGCAGAACTTCGCGTATATTTCAAAAATGCTATTTCTCCAAAAATATCTCCACGCCTAAGGAGAACCAGTTCCATTTTTTTATCTTGCGCCTCACAATAGTGTGACCCTTCAATCTCGACTCTAACTCTGCCTTCAAGAAGGACAAAAAGGTCTGAATCCCGAGTAAATTCTTCAATAATTACTTCATTTTTATTATAGATAACTTCCTGGCTGATTGAAATAATTGCATTTATTTCTTCCTGGGTCAATCCATTGAAAATTTCGAGGTTGGCAATTCTTTCTGTTTTTAGCATCGGATGATCTCCTTTAGAAAGACTTGATTCTAATATTGACGGCTTTGTTTGTAATAACCAAAAGAAATTACACTTTAAATTTAAACTTTTTATCTTTAAAAACCTTCAAACACGCATTTACTACCTCAACATCATAAAATTTACCTTTATTAATTGAGATCTCTTCTAAAGCTTTATCAATACCGAGAGCTGCTCTGTAAGGCCGGTGAGAAGCCATGGCTTCAACAACATCCGCAATCCCTAAAATACTTGACTCAATTAGCATTTCTTTACCCAAAAGCCCATTAGGATATCCGGAACCATCCATCCTTTCGTGATGTTGAAGAACAATTTGAGAGAGAGGCCATGGAAACTGTATTGACTTCAATATATCGTAACCGACTTGAGAGTGATTTTTAATAAGCTCGAATTCTGTTTTGCTTAATCGACCGGGCTTACTGAGAATCTCTGCGGGTATTGCTATCTTACCGATATCATGAAGCACCCCGGCCATACGAATCCCCATTATCTTATCTTTTGAAAAACCCATCTCTTTTGCCATGGCACGGGACAGATCGGACACCCGCTGCTGATGACCAGCTGTGTATGGATCCCTGTATTCAACGGTCATTGTCAGGGCGTAAATGACCCCTCTCAGGGTTTTTCGTAATTCCGCGGTGCGTTCTTCCACCTCCTGTTTCAGGTTCCCGCGGTAAGCTCGATCTGCAATTTCAAGCTCTCGACGACGCAGGGAATTACGAATGTTAATGATCACCTCATTGGGGTTAAAAGGCTTAATTATATAACCATAAATCCCTGTCTCCAGGGCTGTTTCGGCAATCTCGGGATCATCTACCGCTGTTACCATTATTGTTGCTGTATCAGGATATTCAGCCGCAACATGTCGGATGAAATCAATGCCGGACTCTCCAAGCATAGCTACATCGCATAAGATCAGCTCAAAATTCCGGTCTTTAATGAATTTACGGGCTTCTGCCGCATCAGCAGCAAGGGTGCATTCGTATCCGCCCCTTGAAAGCACCCGGCTTAACAGGTGTCGGACGGACTCTTCATCATCTACAACCAGGATATTAGCCATTCCCGTTACTCCGTTTTTAACTAAAAATGCGAATATCGAACATATTAAAAGATGAACGTCCAACATCGAACATTGAACGTCGAACATCGAATAATGATGTCGCTCCGCTCCTCAAATTATTATTTTAAAATCTGTTTCTTTATGTTTTTCCATTCAACATTCGATGTTGGACGTTCGACCTGCCCGCAATGCCTTTGGGTGGTCTTGGTAGAATGTCCTGGTGTCTCAGCCCGGTGACAATGATCATGCCACCAACGTTTGTGATGCATGGCAGGCGGGTGTTCGATGTTCATTTTTTCTCATCGTCCAGCACCTGGCGCACTTTCTTGGCAAGGCTTTCCAGCGAAAAGGGTTTTTCAATAAAATTCAGTCCTGGTTCCAAAACACCGTGATGCGTAATGGTGTTGTCCGTGTATCCCGACATATAAATCACCTTCATCTGAGGATAAAGAGACTGTAGCCTTTCTGCAAGTTCCTTCCCGCCCATCTTCGGCATTACCACATCCGTGAGCAGCAGATCAATCTGACCCTCGTGTGCCTGGCTGACCCTCAAAGCATCTTCACCATTTTCAGCATCTAATACTCTGTATCCATGCAGCAGGAGAACCTCTTGCGCAAATTTTCGAAGACCATCATCATCCTCCACAATCAAAACAATTTCAGAACCGGCAAGTTCGACTACAGGGGTTTGTTCTTTTTTCCCTGACTCCGCATCCCACTTCAACTTAGGCAGATAGAGCTTGAATGTCGTTCCCTGTCCAGGCTCGCTGTAAACGCAGATAAAGCCATTGTTCTGTTTGACAATGCCGTAAACTGTGGACAGGCCCAGTCCCGCGCCCTTGTCGACCTCCTTTGTGGTGAAGAAAGGATCGAAGATATGTTCCTGTGTTTCCTTGTCCATCCCGATGCCGGTATCGCTTACAGCCAACATCGCATAAGATCCAGGCTCGTTTTCCACACCACGATCCTGAAAATAGGCCCGGTCCAGTTCCACATTGGCCGTCTCAATGGTAAGCTTGCCTCCCCTGGGCATGGCGTCCCTGGCATTGACAGCCAGGTTCATGAGCACCTGATTGATCTGCCCTGGGTCTGTATGGATTTTCCACAGCTCAGGTTCTAAAACCAATAGAAATTCAATATCCTCTCCGATCATACGGTTAAGCATCTTTTCGGTCTCGTGTATCTCTTCATTTAGATCCAGAACCTCAGGCTTGATTATCTGCTTGCGGCTGAAGGCAAGAAGCTGCCGGGTAAGAGAGGCTGCCCTCTCCCCGGCTTTCTTAATCTCTTCAATTTGCTTGCGTAAGGATTCATCCTTGATGACCTTCATCAATGCAAGCTGGGCATTGCCGATTATGACGGTCAGCAGGTTGTTGAAATCATGGGCAATGCCTCCTGTAAGCGTGCCGATGGCTTCCATCTTCTGTGCCTGACGGAGTTGGGCTTCTAAGCTCTCGTGCCTTGTAATGTCGCGGGAAACGGAAAGAAGTCGTTCAACTTTGCCGTCTTTACCCATTATGGGAGTGATAATGGTGTCCCACCATTTTGGGCTGCCTTTAACGGTCGGACAGTAGACCGAAAAATGGCCGGTGCCTCTCTCTTTGGCTTTTGAAATAGCCTCAAGAGCGGCTTTGTAGCTGTCGTCCGAACAGGTTAATAAATCTATCCAGGGCTGATTCAGATAAGTGCTAATATCCTCGATATCCAACAGTTTTTGCCCACCCTGGCTCATGAATTCCAGTCGTCCATCCAGATCCAGAATTGTTATGCAATCGATGCTGTTTTCAATAATTCTTTTATTGAATTCCTCACTTTTACGAAGAGCCTCGTGAGATTGTCTTTCCTTGTCTTCCGATTGTTTGCGCTCTGTTATGTCTATACCCTGAGCTATGGTAGCTATAAGAGTCGTACCATCTTTTGCATAGATGTTCGCCGAATTCCAGAGTGCTATTCGTATCTGTCCATCCTTGCAAAGAACAGGAATCTCTATCGACTCCCAGTGTTCATCAATTAAAGTCAGGGCGATCTTACTCATAGATTCCTTACTGGTTGCCTCGGAAAAAAGTATTTCTATCCTTTTGCCAACAACCTCATCTGCTTTATATCCCGTAAGATGCTCAAAAGCTCTGTTGAAACGTGTGATTTTTAAGTCAGGGTCCCAAACGATAATTGGAGCGCTTGCATACCGGATCAAATTGTTCAAATAATCGCTTGCCTCCCGCAGCGCCTCTTCTGTCTTTATCCGTTCGTCAACCTCTAATTTTAGCTTCTCATAAGATGCTTTAATGTTTCGATTTAGAATTATGATCGCGATACTAAATCCTGTCATTATAAGAAATAAGACAACGGCAAGCAAAATCCAGCGCCAGTAGTTTCTGATAACATCGGCGATTGTTATCTTGCCCAAATCCCTGTAGCACCCGACCTTTAGATACTTCAGACATTCGTGTACTGATTGGTAGTTCATTGGTATGGTCCATCCACCACATTTTGCTGCTATAGCCGCAGGCAAATCCGCAGGCATTTCTACCAGGGCTATCGCAACTTTTTTCGCCAGTTCATCCGGAGTGTGTTTGAGTTTTGCCATGGGCCATTCCGGATATCCCCGAGTCGAGTGAGGAAATGGCGGGCAATCCACATCCTCCCCGCCGTGCTCATGAACCACATAAAAGTTTTTAAGATCAATCTTTCCTTCGGCATGCATTCTTATTAATGTATCAGACCTTACTGTTCCAGCATCTGCCTTGCCGTCTCTGACAGCATAAACAACATCGTCCTGTATGCCTGTATCTGTAAATTTAAGGTCTTTGAAATCTCTGTACGGATCAATCCCTTTTTCTTTAAATTCCCGCCATGCCATCATCCAGCCCCCCAAAGAGTCTTCCGTCGTGGCCATGAAGGTCTTTCCTTTGAGATCATTGAGCTGTCGCATGTCGTTCCGATCTGCCTTCCAGAAAACCGCCCCCCAATATTTGGCATAAAAGCTGTCGAGACACCTGTTTTTCAATGTAGCGATACGGTTTGCTTCATAGAGGTGT
>JAHIKR010000187.1 GCA_018897415.1 Pseudomonadota bacterium | reverse complement strand
TTGCAATTAAAGGTATCTCAAAAGCACCAGGTACTTTTATTATTTCAATATCTTCTGCATCAGCACCGGAGCGCAGCAATGCATCAACTGCACCTTCTGTTAGCTTGTTAGTAATAAAATCATTAAAACGGCTAACAACTATGGCAAATTTTTTTCCTTTGGCAAGAAGTTTCCCTTCAATAACTTTCTGCATTTATGTTCCTCCCGCTTAAAAATTTACAGTATTGAATCAATATTAAGCAGATGCCCCATCTTAAGTCTTTTACACTCAAGATAACCTTTGTTGTACTCATTAGGCCTTATTTCAATCGGCACCTGTTCAACAATACTCAGCCCATATCCATCAAGCCCAATCATTTTCTTGGGATTATTTGTAAGTAACCTCATCTTTCTTACCCCAAGATCTACCAAAATCTGAGCACCTATACCGTAATTTCTCATATCAGGTTTGAATCCGAGCTTCTCGTTTGCCTCAACTGTATCAAGGCCCTGATCCTGAAGGGCATAAGCCTTTAATTTATTTACAAGACCAATTCCGCGACCTTCCTGCCTGATATAAAGAAGCACACCGACTCCTTCTTTTTCTATCTTTTCCATTGACTTATGAAGCTGATCTCCGCAGTCACACCTAAGAGAACCAAATATATCACCAGTCAGGCATTCCGAATGAACTCGAACAAGTACCGGCTTATCTGAATCGATTTCTCCCTTAATCAAGGCGACATGAAGCAAATCATCAACATCATTTTCATATACAATGGCCTTGCATTCGCCTGCGTATGAGGTAGGTATAATTGTTTCGGCAGCTCTATGCACAAAAGATTCCTTGCTCATACGGTATTCTATCAGATCTGCTATAGTACATATTCCGAGACCATGTTCTTCGCTGAATTTCTCAAGAGACGGCATTCTGGCCATGGTACCATCTTCATCCATTATTTCGCAAATAACACCAGCTGGTTTTAAACCCGCGAGGAATGCCAGATCAACAGAGCCCTCAGTCTGACCCGCCCTGACCATAACCCCGCCTTCTTTTGCCCTTAATGGGAATACATGTCCTGGCCTGACAAGATCGATAGGTTTAGCACCATCTGCAACAGCCGTAAGAATTGTGGTGGCACGGTCAGCCGCAGAAATCCCTGTTGTAACACCACGTCTTGCTTCTATTGATACGGTAAAACCTGTTTTAAAGGGAGATGTATTGTTATCGACCATAAGCGGAAGGTCAAGGACATCAAGCGCTTCACCTTTCATAGAAACACATATAAGTCCCCGTCCATATTTCGCCATGAAATTAATGGCTTCAGGAGTAACCGCTTCGGCGGCCATCATTAAATCACCCTCATTTTCACGGTCTTCATCATCAACAAGGATAACCATTCGACCGGCCTTTATCTCCTGAATAGCTTTTTCAATAGTAATAATTGGCATTTTCTTAATATCTCCTGTTTATTTTGAGTCGCGGGGCTCAACAGCCCGCAACATTTATTTCATGACAGACCCTAAAGAAAACCGGATTTCGCCAGAAATTGCTTATCAATAGACGATTTTCTCGCTTTTTGTTCTTCTTCTTCATCCTTTCTTATAAAACGTTCAACATATTTCCCTATCATATCTGTTTCAATGTTAACATGATCTCCAATCTTTTTAAGGCCTATGTTAGTCAGCTTTGCAGTATGAGGAATTATACTCACCTCAAAACTAATCTTATCGCAATTATTTATGGTAAGACTGATACCATCTACAGCAACCGAACCCTTTTTAATCATATAATGAGATAAATATTCAGGCACATCAAAGGTAATTATTATAGCATTCCCTAATGTCTTTATGTTTTTTACCGAGCCTATTCCATCTATATGTCCTGAAACAAGGTGACCGTCTATACGATCGGAGAGACGGAGTGCACGCTCAAGATTAACCCGATCTCCGATCTTTGCTCTGCCAAATGTTGTTTTGGAAAGGGTTTCAGGTGACACATCAACCTCAAAACTTTTTCCGTCAATCACAACAGATGTAAGACAGGCACCGCTAACAGCAATGCTGTCTCCTATCTTAGTTTGATCAAGAGGGTAATCAGCCTCAATCGTTAATCGCTTACCCTGACCTGAAGGATGAATTTTTGTTATAGT
>JAHIKR010000186.1 GCA_018897415.1 Pseudomonadota bacterium | reverse complement strand
ATGAGTACGGCTCGCAATGGCGGGCAGGAGCCATTTCCACCAATATTCAATTTTCAATATACAATCTTCAATTTCTTTGGTTTATCTTATCGGCAAAGAAATTGTAAAGGTCGTCCCTTTGTTCATCTCGCTTTCAACCCCTATGATCCCGCCGTGGCTAACAACGATTCCGTAGCATATGGATAGCCCCAAACCCACCCCCGTTGATTTTGTGCTAAAAAATGGATCAAATATCCTGATAATATCTTCATCCGGGATACCATGCCCATTGTCTTTAATCTTCACGATGAAATTGTTTTCATCATTCTCTGTAACAACAGTCATTTCGCCATTTTCAGGCATAGACTCAACCGCATTGATCATCACGTTTGAGAAAACACGCTTTATCTGTTCATTATCGACATTTATTACTGATAATTCAGTATCTAACTCTTTGTGTACTTTTATGTGTTGTAAAACAATCTTGGTCCTGACGGCATCTAAAACACTTTCCAGGACTTCATGAATATCATGAGGCTCGATATTCAGTTTTGGTGGCCGGGCACAGTTAAGGAGTTCGGTAATTAGAAAATTAATCCTTTCCGTATTTCTCGTAATAACCTCAATATGTTTGACCCACGGGCTGTCCGGTGCACAACCCTTCTTAAGTTGCTGGACCGCCATATATACGTTGCCGAGAGGATTTCTTATCTCATGGGCTATACTGGCGGCTATCCTGCCGGTGAAGGCAAGCCTTTCGGAACGAACCAGCTCTTCCTTTCTGTCACCAAATTCTTCATAAGAATTCCTGTCAACTGATTTGGCCATGTTCTTTCTCCTTTTCTCATGTTCTCCTTCGTCGAACAGTGGTTAGTGATCAGTGGACAGTGATCAGTTTTTGTCCACTAACCACTAACCACTGACAACTGACCTCCGACCTCTGCCCTCTGACCTCTGACCTCTGCCCCCCGACCGGTTATGATTCGCCTGAATATCTGATCCCACTCTTCAAGGGAATCGCCCGAAAAAGAAGCCACTCTCCTTGTACCGTTACCAGCATAGATGATATCCAGTACTTTTTTTTGCTTCAGGACTCCACTCAGGTTTCTTATTTCCATTGCCGAAGCAACAAGTTCACCAACAGGAATTTCAAAGGCAACCTTTTGCTCAAAGTCATACCACCAACACAATCTTTTATCGGTAAGATACAGGTAACCGGGCCTCCAGGTATTGTCTATAATACCTTCTGTATCCATGAGATACCACATCTTTCCGCTGCAAACGATCTCCTCTCCAGCGGTTAAGAACTTCGCCGCACTCTCTTCAAAAACAGGAATCGCAGGATCTTCTTCAGGGACAAGGCCCAGTTCATTCATCCTTTTCTCTATGGCCTCTTTCAATTGAGCCACATCTAAAGCGCTCAGCCTTACTATCTTGTTCCCTTTTAAAACTAGATATAACTCTCCCCTCTCTTTTTTTTCAGTAAAATATTTCTCATCCCTGATCACCAGACCACGTATCTTCACCAAGGGGGTCTCAAATAAAACAGCACCAAAATCTTCATGATAGAGAAGCAACCTTTCGCCGGTAAGAAAAAAGCGGCCGTATCTCCAGGTAGTATATATCCCTTTATCTGAATAGTATGACCCCAACATTTTGAGAATGATCTTTTCTCCCTGGGCCAGGGAGCTTTTTTTCTTGCTCCTGTGTTCCCGTTCCCAGGCTCGGGTACGCTCATCCCAGGACTGCATAATGCCGTATTTCAGCATAGTCTCCATGCCGGCCAGAGCAGCGCGCAGGTTAACCCCGATCAAAGGAATACCTGCAACCGAGACGATAACATCGGCATGGATTATCAGGCCCTTGTCCAGAACCCGATCCAGAAGATCTACGAGTGTTGCGTTAGTATTGCGTTGAGGTTCCATGAAATAGACAGTGGTCAGTGAACAGTGGTCAGTGGTCAGTTTTTGAGCTTGGAGATCAAAGCTGAAACCATTTTCCTCAATTCAATGACTCTTGCTGTAAAAAACTCATTGTTTTTAGAATCTATGTAACCAAGTCTGTGAGCAATGATTAATTGTGTGTCTAGCTCGGCCAGAGATCCCATAGCGATGTATAGAAATTGTCTAAATTCGGCTGTATGCTGACGTGATTGCCCTTCTGCTATATTGGAAGGTACAGAAACCGCAGATCTTTTGATTTGATCTGATAGGCCATAAAGCTCTTCTCTTGGGAAACTCTTGAGAACTTGATAAATCTCAACAACCAAATCAATCGCCTTTTGCCAAATTATTAGGTCTTTATATGATCTTATTTCGTTGCTCATGTGGCTCCTTCGTCGAACAGTGGTCAGTGGGTAGTGGACAAAAACTGTTCACTGATCACTGACCACTGGCCACTGTTTACTGTTCACTGATCACTGAACACTGGTCACTATCATACGAAGGAATACGGCGGCCAGGGGCCGGTATAACGAACAGAAAATCCTTCCATGGCATCTATTTTTTCCAGCTCATCTCCTAATTCTCTACTTCCATCCTTAGTAAGCAAACAAGATAGATTCATGAACATCTGTTTATCTTTGTCTTCAGTTTTTTTGGTTTTTTCCACGCGGAGATCATCCACACAGGGCTTGATTTTCTTATAGAACTCCTTAAAGTATCGATCTGCCTTATTTTCCATCTCTTTTTTTAAGATTCCCTCCAGTTTTTGCCTGTACATATAGGCCAGGCCTCTTGGCTTTGATTTGATTTCCTCGTTTAACTTTTTGATTTCAACACTTTCTTCGGTAAGCTTTTGAGCCATCAATTCCGAATTCCAGAAGATCTGAACGCCATATTCAGCCTTATTACCAACTATTTCCATCTTTCTTTTAAAACTGTCATAGTCCTGCTTTAAGCAATTCTTCATATTCTCTTCAGGGCTGGTAAGCCCGTCACCCATAATGATGGTATCAAAACCAAAAGGAAGCACGGTGCCAAATCTTTCCCAGGCAATATCAACCACCTTTTGATGTGTGCTTACCCAGCCCTTTAATATTTCTTCATTTGCCGACTGGTATAGCTCAGCAGGACAATCATGAACTACAGCACTTAAATCTTTGTAAGGAACTGTATAGACGTTATTGCCTTCTATGCCGATCCTGCCCAGATTAACACTTTTGTTGCCCTTAACAATGCAGTAAAGATATCTACCTTTCATAAGTCTAATCCAGTGGTTAGTGATTAGTGGTCAGTGGTCAGTGATTAGTGGTCAGTGATTAGTGATTAGTTTTTGGCCACTGTTCACTGATCACTGATCACTACCCACTGTTCACTGTTCTGATCACTGTTCACTGTCCACTGTCCACTGACCTTGGATTGATCATTTTATCCAATAGGTCATCCACAATATTATCAAGGCCGTCTCTTACCGATTTAACCGACTCACTTATCCCCTGTTCTTTCTTTATCTCCTCGATCGCTGTATCAAGATCCATCAAGGCTCGTCCCAACCTGTCGATCTCTTCTTCCGTGAGGCTTCCCCCCTCCATTCTTTTCATGGCCTGAAGCCTGAGGGCCTCCTTGATGATCTCCACCAGGGCGATAACTAATCCCAGGACTCCGTGTTTAAGATTTTTTTCGTCAATGTCTATTGGCATAATCAGTGGTATTCAGTGGTTAGTGGTTAGTGTTCAGTGGTTAGTGACCAAAAACTGATCACTGTTCACTGTTCACTGATCACTTTTTGAGCCTTAGCACTGATCCATCCGCACCAGGGGCAGCCGGCAGTTGTAAGATCCTCGACGGGAACTCTCTTATCACATTGCGGACAGCTTTCTTTAGCCACCAGGGCTTCTTTCCAGGCAGGAGTTTCCAAAGCGGTTCCGGAAGGGAACTCCAGCCCATATTTTGCAGCGGTTTCAAATGAAGCCAAAGTCGCTCTTATCTTGACCCCCAGCAATTCAACGCCCGCTACAGATACGGCAATATCTGCGTTAATAACCAGGCCCTTATCCAGAATTCTGTCTATTACATCAGCTAAACTGCCTCTACCATCTCGAGATGGTTCTATCGCCATTATTATACTCCTTCGGAAACCTATATTTTCCCTTGCAGAAACTTTACCCCATTTGGGCTAATCTCGTATTTTCTCGGGGCAACGGCTGTTAAAAAACCGTTTTCCACCAGGAACCGAACCATCATGCCCACGTAGGCAGGAGACATGCCGGTGTAACTGCTGACATTGACAGGTTTTTTCTGTAGCTCAGCCTCATAATAAGCCCTAAGCACTTCTTTCTCGCTGGCAGTGGGACTTCTCTTTTGCTTTGCCGGCTGCGCCAAAACCCTTCCTTTCTGCTCTATTTGAAACTTTGTCCGGCGATAAAAGTCGGCCTTGGGAAGAACAACTTCATTGCGAGGGATCTTTTTAGTAATCACTCCCTTACCCCGGCACTTGAGACACGGGAGCTTATTATTAGGCTCTGTTCCCGCCCCCCGGCAATGTGGACAACCTTCTATGGGCTCCGTAACGCTCACAAACCCCCTGCCGCTGCAGACAGTGCAGGTCAAATTGCTTCTTGGCTTCTCTGAGCCTCTTCCCTTACAAAAAGCACAAATGACCGCAGGAGGATTTATGGAGACTTTCCCTGATCCCCTGCATACGGGGCATAAGGTACCCTTTGGTTTTTCTCCGCTTCCTTTGCAAAAACCACAGGAATGGGTTGTTTCCGTAAGTAACTTTCCAACCCGCATTCCCCTTCCACCTTCGGAAAAGTGTGTTCCTGAACGATCGACTTTCGCTGTCGTCCACGCCAGTTCGTCCTGTCCAGGTTTATTGAAAGGCGGAGCCGTCCTATAACCATCTCCCCGAACATTGGACAGCAGGTCCCAGCCGAGCCGTTCTTGAAATTGTCTCTTAAATGGAACCTGTCGGCCTGTTTCTTTTGCCTCGACGCTGGATGTTTTACCAAGAGATCTTTTCCCTTTGAAAGTAATTCTGAATCTGCCGGATCTTTTCAAATCAACATAATCCTTTCGAGCCAGGTTCATACACAAAAGTCTTGCATATCCGGTGTCTATTCCCAACTGGCGGCTCACCTTATGACTGGTGCTCTCTCCGCCTGATTCATGAATTAGTTCTAACGCTTTTCTTTCACTTCCGCTGACCATTTTTGCCTCCAAGAAATAGTGGGTAGTTGGTAGTGGGCAGTGAGCAGCATTTCCTTAGTAATCTGCCACTACCTTCTTAAAATCTTTTTCACTCTTTTTTTCTTTCGATTCTTTCTTCTCTTCCACTGGCACAAAATCTCGAGAGAGGTTATTCTCCTGCTCTGATGTCTCTTCGTCCAGCGATACGCCGCAGGAATGTCTTATAACCGCTCCCCTGCCGGTGGAGTACCTGATCATGGATCGCCGTTTTTTCTTTTCGTGCTCATCCCATTCCATGGCCGTAGAATGTTTAGCCCTTGTTCCCCTGCCCGTAGAATATTTCATCTCTTCACCTTGTTAGTTCAATATTCAATTCCCATAACCTGTCATTTGCTTTTGCGCTTTAGGCCCATCTTTACCTGAACTGTCGTCAATCTTTTTAGGCCGCGGTTCCGGATAGCCAACCATGGGGCATTTCCGGGGCCGGCCAGCTTGAACTCCAGGGAAATGCCGGGTTCAAAACCGGATTCAGCCATCACTTTATCGTCTAAAATAATACAGCTCCCTGAATCAATCCGGCATGGACACTGATAAAAGACCGTTTCCAGGGCAGTAAAGCGCGGCTCCTTATCCGGCCTGTGAATAATCAGATAGGGTGCTCGCGCGCTGCCGGTTATGCGATTAACCTTCAACCCAACCAATGAACCTGGTTCCAAACCCATCTGGAGCATAAAATTCCGCCCCAGGGCGATCTTTCCTTCATCGTTTACTTGTCCGAAGCTTCGCAGAAGAGTCATTTGTATGGGCCTTTGATTTGCCACCTTTTTCAAGCAGTATGAACAACAGCAAAAATCAGACTATCAAAGATAAAAACTATTCCTCGATATTTTCCATATCAATACGCTTACGCATTTTGGTACGCTTGAATTCCAGCATATTTCCGTCAGAATCGAGTTTGGTTTCGTATGTGGCCAGAATATCCATGCCATCCGGAATCGAGTGTTTCTCGATAACCTCCACGCTTACCAGCCACCCCTCGTCTTCTCTGGCCGCCCCCAGGGTGGATTCAATCTCTAAGCCTGTAAGGCTGTTTAATTCCGACCGCGCTTTTTCGATCACTTCTCCAATAGCTAAAGCCATTTCCATTTACCTCCTTTGTGATGTTGGAAATTCAGTTACGCAATTCGTTTCCCGCAATTGGGACAAAATTTATAACCATGGATATGACGCCAGATTTGCCCGCATTCAGGACATTCAAGGGTCAGCCTCTGGCCACATTCGGGGCAACTCTTCAAACCTCCGGAAGTTATCTCTCCGCATCTGGGACACCTGAACGCGCCTCTTTTTCCTTTTGTCTTCGGCATATCTACATCTCCTCTTTCATTTCTCTGATTGCCTCTAATCTATCCATCAATTTTGTTTCTTCCTTCTCATACGTTTCATCGTCGATTTCTTCCATCTCATACCGCATCTGAAGGGCCAAAAGCTCTTCATGAACCCTGGACTCGTCGGTCATCTCCTGATATGCGGAATCCCTAAGCTTTGCCGCAATCCATACGGCAAACTTTAAGGGAGAAAGTAAAATGTCATCTATTATGAAAGCCATGTTTTAGTCATTTGTCACTTGTCATTAGTCATTGGTTGCTGGTTGCTAACCACTGTTCCCTGACCCCTGATCACTGATCACTGCCCACTGACCACTAATCACCATTTCACTACAATTTCTATGAAATTACACGGCGGCACCGGACCTACGTATTTGAATTTCATTCTTCCATCATATTTTGTGCTCAGTTTATCAACCGCGTCATCAAATTTTTTTTCCCGATCTTTTGTAACTAAAAAGGAGCTGTTGGTTACCATCTGATCACCGAAGCCATTGTTTACCTTATGGTCTACCCAGAGCCCTTTAAGGGGATCGAGAATCGCTTTTTCATCCTGCATTCTTTTAGCATCCAAAGTTTTTTTAACTATTTCACCCAATCGAATCTGATCTCGCTGCGGCTTAATTGCTTTTGACATAATTCGATCTCTTAACGACCTGATATCCCCGTTTTCATCAATAATTTCCTTATAAATGGCTTGCATATTCAACCATAGAGCCTTGAGGCCAAGTTCTATCTTATCTTCCACATATCCTAAGAGCTTTTTAAGCTCGTCATATCTGGCCTTAAGAACCTTTTCTTTGATAAGCCCGGTTCGCTCACCGACAGTCCCGAATCTTACCGGAAGTACAGGGTAATATTTCATTGCCTCTTCCATGACTTTCTGGTGTGCAATGGTATTGGCCCTGGAAACTGGATATTTCATAATAAGAGAAGGACTGATAACAGCCCCTATGTCCCGGTAACAGACAGTAGAAACATCATCATTCCGCCTGCCGATACCAATAGAGCCGAAATTTCTCTCTTCATCAGCCGCCACAATAGCGTATATATATTGTCCTTCTTCGGTCATTGGTTATTTGTTATTTGTTATTTGTTATTTGTTATTTGTTATTTGTTATTTGTTATTTGTTATTTGTTATTTGTTATTTGTTATTTGTTATTTGTTATTAGGTATTTGTTGCTGTTCACTAATCACTGACCACTGTTCACTGACCACTATTCACTGACCCCTGTCCACTAAATACTCAGCCAGCTCGTCGAACCTTTCTTTATCTCCTCCGGAGATGAGCATTTTAAAATATTCCCTCACTTTTTCGGTTTTTTTCACCTCTTCAATTGCAATATCATCGGCAAGTAGAGGAATGACATCATGATAGGCACCTATGAAGAGTACACCTATTTCTTCCTCTTTTAAGGTCTGATTTATGGTGCCGGCAATAAATTTATCCCTTTTCATCATAAGCCGGCCTTTATGAAATCTGTACCCTATGTAAGCCGTAGTCCTCTCCCAGAGCGATTTGCTCTGGGCAAGCTTGAGGATCCGATTATATTCTTCCTTAAGAAGCGCTACATCTTCTGTTTTTCTGATCTCAGCGCCTCTTCTGATCAGCTCAAGTACAATCCGGTAATTTCTGCTACCTTTTTGTGCTCCTTCCTCAATGATCTTTTGACCAAGCTCGCCATCCGCCATTAATCCATCCTGATAGATTTTCAAATTACCGGCATCCTGTTTCTTGAAATATTCCTCAATATTATCCCAAAATGTGGACACAATCTGTTTATGTCTTTCCCACCGTTCTTTTCCGCATATTTGCGTACTTCTTTTGTCAATGGCAGGTGCAATGCTCCCCAAATCAGAATCCACATGAATAATCGGCACATAAAGCAGTTTTCTCATCTTGCTTGTTGTTTGTTGCTGACCACTGTTCACTGTCCACTAACCACTGATTTCCTGACATCTATCCAGTCCCTGACATCCGCTTCTTTAAAGGAACATCGATCCTCATGGCAATAATCGCTGAGCCTCTGATAGGCCTTAGTCATTTTCTCAAACCGTTTTTGTGCTTCCAGATCGCCAGGATATTTATCGGGATGAAATCTCTTGCTCATTTCCCTGTAGGCACCCTTGATTTCCGAAATCGTCGCTTCTTCGCCTAAACCCAACACCTCTCTCGCCTCGTTTACCTCTCCGAATTCTACCCTTTTCATCTCCAGAGTAGTAAAGCTATAAGGGGGGAGGGGACCTACGATTCGAAAATTGATTTTGCCATTATATTGTTTATCCAGTTGATCCACTTTTGACTCAAAAGTTTCCTGTCTATCCTTATCTATCAGGAAGGCTGTGTTCATTATCATAGAGTCATCCATAACAGCGTGGGAACGATAATTTTCTGCATCCTTCTTCAGAACATCCGATAACTGAGAAGCACATTGTTCTCTCTTTTTATCCAACGTGTCCTTAACTAATTTTCCCAATTTTATCTTGCTTTCAAAAACCTGGGCAGGAGGTTTTGTTAGTGCTTCTGCTTTGAGACTCTTAACTTCCTCTTCTTCACTTATTTCCTTTAAAATTGTCTCCATGTCGCTCCATAGTGCTGCCACATCGAGTTCTATTTTGTTCTCCATCTCCTTAAGGCTTATATTGATCTGACCGTAACCCTTTTCCAGCATTCTTCTAAGATCTTCTTCCCCTCGAACCATGTTTCCGAATTTCATCGGAATAATGTGATGCCTATTCATTACCTCTTCGATAACAGTTTGATAAATGGCCAGATTGCGCAGGAGAGTTTCTTTGGGTAGAGAATCAAATTGTATGAGCGGCAAATCGCTAACCACAGCAGCAACATCCTTATAGGGAAAGAAGTAAACATCGCCCTGTTCAATGCCTATGGAACCAAGATTTTTCTGTTTATTTGTACTGATAAAGCCGTAGATGAATTTTCCTTCTTGCGTCATTATTTTTTCCCTAAAGCTCGTTGCTGGTTGCTTGTTACTTGTTACTGCCTACTATCCACTGACCACTAACTAATGATCCCTGCCTCCCAATGTTGTTGACTTAAACTCATTTTGTTTCCTGCCTGCCGGCAGGTGAACCGCAGAATATCGAACAAGGAATGATGAATGTCGAAGTAATGGAAAACCTTATTAAACTTCATAATTCGACATTCCTTGTTCGACATTCGATATTCGCGTTTTACTAAAACCACTGACCACTAACCACTGACCACTGCCTACTGACTTTCCTTCAATGCTTCCTCAAAGTGCAGAGCGGAAACCTGAAACTTAGAGTAATCCTCACCTCCCGATTCTATAAACTCCCTTATAGCGGACAGAGATGCCTTTCTGCATATGGACTCTATATCTGCGCCTACAAGGCCTTCGGTAGCATTGACCAGAGAGTTAAGATCAACATCTGAATTCAAAGGTTTCCCTCTTGTATGGACTTTAAATATCTCCAATCTTGTTTCTTCATCAGGCACGGGAAGTTTGAGCTGAAAATCAAATCTTCCTGCTCTGAGCAAGGCAGGATCAATAATGTCCAGCCTGTTGGTGGCTGCTAAAACTACAATCCCCTTGAGTTCCTCAATACCATCAAGCTCGGTCAGGAATTGGCTGATAACGCGATCGACCACATGGGATGCAGCTTCCGAACCACGCCTGGGAACTACACTGTCTATTTCATCGAAAAATATGATACATGGAGAGGCCTGCCTGGCTTTCTTGAAAATTTCCCTAACTCCCTTCTCGCTTTCTCCAACCCATCTGGAGAGAAGTTCCGGGCCTTTGACCGAAATAAAATTTACCTCT
>JAHIKR010000185.1 GCA_018897415.1 Pseudomonadota bacterium | reverse complement strand
TATTCATTGCTGTATGTTTCCTGATCTTTTAACTGCAAGAACTCTCTTATTAGCATTTGAGAAGTTCTTTTTGTTTTATCTTTCCTGATATCTATGGGATCTTTTGGTTCCTGGAAAGGATCCCATTTATCATATCCCTTTTTCAGGATATATTTCTGATTTCGTGGAGACATGTTATCGAAGATAGCTCTTTTTCTTTTTTCTTCTTCTTCGGGAGATATATTAGTCATTTCCTTTTCCTTCTTATTTATCTTTGGTATCGGTTTTATCAATATCACCAATTCCAAGATACCCTTCATCGTATATAGTAAGGAGAGCCATAGATAAAGGGACAAGAACATCTGCCATTTTTACATGCCTGGACTTAATCTCTTTAACCAATTCAACAGATATTTCGTAAAGCTTGTTGTGTATTTTTCCCAGATTAACTGTTGGATACTGTCTGCCCTCAGTAAAAGCCGACAGACCGCAGGTATGGCTGACTCCGCCTATAGATATTGGTATTCCATAAAGCCTGCAGGTTATTGGCCTGTATTCATAAAAATCGCACATACCATCATCATTAAGAAGAGGGCACCTTACACGCTCCTCCGCCATTTTAGACAATAGCTCATTCTCATCTTTTCCTGACTCAAGGTCTTTATATGCTTTTCTTTTAAGCTTATATATTGTTCGGTCGGCTATGTTCGACTTCTCAATAAGCTGCTCCCTTTCGCCCTCCTTAAACTTTTTGTTGAATTTATCATTTATATATAATGCTTCAATGAGATAAAGGTCAAATAACGCGTAACAGCAATCTGAACACTTTGTTTTACATTTGACACATTCTGAATTCTCATTTTTTACACGCTCAAACGCCTTATCAGCCATTGCTAAAACTTCTTCGTATTTTTTAAAAAAAGGCGTAAAATCTATATCCATAACTATCTCCTCTATTAAATCAGTAGTAATGCTGATTTTTTGTAACATTTTAGCGTGAAACAAAAACCGACCGTGCGTAAGCTTCAGGTGTGATACATTCAAAACAGGAAAAACTCACGCATAATTGTTTCACGTGAAACACTATTTACCAATGCAAAATCTGTTGAAGATTTGATCTATAACATCGTTGTTAGCTGAGCCCCCCGTTATTTCGCCAAGCAAATCAACCGCTTCCTTTATATCGATGGCAATCAGCTCAAGAGATGATCCACGATCAAACCCATCAACGGCTGAATAAAGCGAGGCCAAGCATCGATCAAGTATCTGCTTATGTCTCAAATTTGGAATTATCACAGCCTGAGAGTCAAAGCTGTTTTTTCCAAACACAATCTTTACAATTAAATCCTTAAGCTCGTCAAGACCCCTGTTATAAAGAGCTGAAATTTCTACTTTGGGCATTTTTCTCCAGCTATCCGGCATATTGACTTTATGCTTATCTGAAAACAAATCCGACTTGTTTATTACAAGAATAGAATTCTTTCCATTGATCATCTCGAAAATTTCATGATCCTCACGAGTTAAAATAGAACTGCCATCAATAATAAACAAAATCAGATCCGAGCAATCAATATAAGCTTTAGCTTTATTTATTCCTATGACTTCAACCGGATCATCTGTATCGTGAAGCCCAGCAGTATCGGCTACAATAACAGGCATACCTCTCAAGCTAAATGATTCTTCAATCAAATCTCTTGTCGTGCCGGGCACGGCAGTAACAATCGAGCGCTCCTTTTCTATCAAACAGTTCATAAGGCTCGACTTGCCCACATTTGGCTTTCCAATAATAACCAATTTTATCCCGTCTCTAAGAATATGGCCATTGTCATATTGCCCAATAAGTTCTTTTATTGTATTAATAATATCGTTTTGAACAACATCAGGTATTCTATCGACATTAACAATTTCTTCAACATCTTCCGGAAAATCTATGGCTGCATTTATTTCTGCGAGAAAGTTAAAAAGATAATCACTAATTCTCTTTATACATAGTTGCATCTCTCCCTTTATCAGGGTGGTTGCTATTTCTAAAGATTTATTTGTCCTCGCATTTATTATATCTATAACCGCCTCAGCCTGTGTCAAATCTATACGGCCATTGATATAAGCCCTTTTTGTAAATTCGCCAGGACCCGCAATTGCAGCACCGTATTTTAATACTAAATCCAAAATAGATCTAAGGACAACTGGACCAGAATGGGCCTGGATTTCTACAACATCCTCTCTGGTATATGAATGGGGAGCAAGCATAACTGCGAGTAGAACCTCGTCAACAACTCGCCTGTTTTCAGGATCAACAATATAACCGTGATAAAGGTGGTGTGATTTAAAAGAAGAAATATCGGCAGAATCCTTATCTTCCGGGTTGGATATCGAAGAATGTGATCTTCGAAAGATATGCGAAGCTATTGACAAAGCGTCTTGACCGGAAATTTTTATAATACCAATGCCGCCGGCACCTACTGGGGTTGCTACTGCGGCGATAGTTGAATCGTTCATATTATAAATTTTAGGTTTTTCTTTTCCGAGGATATTTCTTGCTGGGAAATATCAACAACTTCTTTAAAAAACCATCTCCTACGCTCTGCGTCCTGACGCCGCTGTCATCCCTTAAAGCAAGATGAACTATTCTTCTGTCATGAGCATTCATTTGTCCTGTTGTAATGGGTTTCCCGCTACGTTTCGCTTTTTCAGCAAGCCTCCCGGCGAGCCCCTTTAGATTATTTTGTCTTTTTTCCAAATAACCTTCAATATCTATCTGAATTCGAATTCTCTGTTCGCCGTGTTTATTGACAATTTTTTCAACGAGATATTGCATGGCCTCAAGAGTCTGTCCTTGCTTGCCAATTAGGATCGCTATATTGTCACCTTTTATATAAAATAAAATTCGGTCTGATTTTTTTTCAAATGATATTTCTGCACCCGTAGTTATTAGATCAATTATTCGCTGAAGAACATTTTTACCCAAATTTACAGACTCATCCGATATAGAAGCGATTGCCTTATCGCCAAGGCGTGCTTGTTCTGTTGAACATTCAACTTCAGTGACATGTTTCTTTAGCTCATTATTATGTTCAAAATCCTTCTCTTCAGTATTATCCTCAGGCGTTGAATTGGGTAATGTAACACGAATTTTTGCCTTCTTAATACCAACGAGACCAAAAATACCGGTAGCTCCATAAGAAATAACATCGTACTTAAGTTTTTCTTTTGGGATTTTCAATTCTTCACAAGCTTTTTGGGATGCCTTTTCAACATCCTTGCCTTCAAATTCCAAACGAGGCGACATGAATTACCTCCATTACTAAGCAGCTTTTTTTGTAGTATAGTATTGCTGGGCGATAGAAAGGACGTTGTTCACAAGCCAGTATAAAACCAGCCCTGAAGAAAAATTTATAAAAATCACAGTGAAAACAAGCGGCATAAACATCATTATTTTGGCCTGTGAAGGATCGCCCATTGCTGGTGAAATTTTCTGCTGTAAAAACATCGTCGCCCCCATAATAATTGTCAATACAGGAATACCATATGGCGGCTGCATAAAAGGAATAGAAAAATCAAAGCTTAGAAGGCGATCCGGTGCTGACAAGTCATTAATCCACCCAAAAAAAGGAGCATGTCTCAGCTCTATTGCTTCATACAACATCCGATACAGGGCAAAGAAGACAGGAATTTGGAAAACCATTGGAAGGCACCCCCCCACGGGGTTTACCTTATATGTTTTATATAGCGCCATGGTTGCCTCATTCATCTTTTTCTTGTCACCCTTATATTTTTCTCTTATTTCCATTACCAGGGGTTGAATTTTCTTCATTTCGTTCATTGATTTATAGCTCTTTGCTCCAAGAGGCCAAAGGATGATCTTGGTAAAGACGGTTAAAATAATAATGGCTATACCGTAATTCGAAATTGTATAATCATATATTAAATTCATAAACCAGAGGCAGGGTTTAGCTAAAATATCAAAGAATCCAAAATTTATAGCTTTATCCAAATCATAATCAATCTCCTTAAGTACTTTCGTGCTTCTTGGCCCCATAAACAGATGATACCCAAATGTACGCTGTGAGCCTGGATTTATAATACTTTCAGGTTGCATGAACTGATTTTCCAAGACATTGTCTTGTCCAACAAAAAGACGCATACTCGCCTCAACAGCCTTTTCAGGTACAATACAGGACATAAAATATCGGTCTTGTACTGCTATCCATTTCAATTCACCATTATATATATTTTTATCTTCAATATCATCGATATCTACCTGCTCAAGAGCATTGTTTATTAAAGCACTTGGGCCCTCAAACCCATACATTCTTCCATTCTCAGCATAGGTTTTAAACAAAGACAGGATCAAGTTATCCTGAATGGTTTGATTTGAGCCGTTTTTAATTATAACTTTACATCCAATCATGTAAGTTTCAGGAGAAAAAAGAAATTTCTTTTCTATTACTATTCCATTAGAAGATTTCCAAAAAAACGATAATTCTTTTGAGTTATCGTTTATCTCAATAGCATCATCTTTAATATCCGTCATAAAAAACGCATCATTTAGTGCTGGAACACTGTTTCCAGCCAAGCCGATTTTTATAGTTCCATCCTTAATTTCTGGAGATATCATTTCTAGCAAAGGAGAATCTGGCTCTACACTTTCTCTGTATTTATTTAAGACAAAGCTCTTTAATACAGCTCCTTTTTCTGAAATAATTGCAGAATATAAAGGTGTATTAACCCTTATAACTCGTGGAGATTTAATTGTCTTCAGCACATCTTCTTTAATTAATGGGGCTTTATCGACGGATTTTGTATTTATTTCTTTTACATATGGTTCTTCTTTAGAAATAGTTTGTGTCTGTAAGTCTTGCTTTGGCTTCTCAACGACTTGTTTGTCTACAAAGAAAATTTCCCATAATAAAAATACTATAAATGAAAGAGCTATAGCTATAAATATGCGAGCCTGTTCCATGCCCATCTCCTATTATATAAATGGTACAATCCTTTTCGAACCTATTCTAATCACTCAAGTTTCACACCCATCTATTTATCAAATGTTTTAAATAGGTATGAAGGCTTGAATAAAATTTTTGTGGTCACAGGGGCATAATTTTATAAGGCAAGACCGAAGGGGGGCTAAAACTACCCAAAGATTTCCATAAAAAGTAAGTGGCGTTTATCTATGGCTGCTGATAGTTTGCTTGTTAAGGAACAGGATCAATTCCTCCCTCGTTAAAAGGATGACATCGAACAATTCTCTTTAAAGCAAAAATCAATCCTTTAAGCGGACCGTAACGCAAAATAGCCTCATATGCATAATTAGAACAGGTAGGGCAAAAACGACAAGAGGGACCTAAAACAGGAGACAGTATGTATTGATACAACTTGATAAATATTAAAAAAATTCTTTTAATCATGACTAACTGATATTTTATCAAAAATTTTTTGAAGAGATAATAAAGCCTGATTTGAAGTCAGTCCTGCGGCCTCTTTCTTGGCAATCATATTAATATCCCAAAAACCCGTTATCTTATGCCTGTTTAACCGAAAATATTCACGAAAAATACGTTTGATCCTGTTGCGTTCTACAGCGTTTCCAACCTTTTTGGATACAGTAACCCCCAATCGTGTTCTCTTAAACCTGCCCGGACAGAATAGAACAAGAAAATATCTGTTCTGAAGTTTGCTTCCGCACTTCGATATTCTAAAAAAATCGGGATGTTTTAAAATTCTATCTGCCCTTGTAAAGGGAAAAAAGCGCAAAAAATATTTACCCTCTGTAACCGAAATCGAAAATTTAGTTTTGTTTTTGCATAAATTTATTTAATAAAATCAAAGCGTTGTGTGTACGACTTTATAAAAAAGAGCCGATTTAAACCGATAAACGCTTTCTCCCTTTCGCTCTCCGCCTGTTAATAACTCTTCTTCCCTGTTTTGTTGACATTCTTTTCAAGAATCCATGTGTTCTGGCTCGTTTAATTCTGCTTGGCTGATAGGTTCTTTTCATAATTCAATCCTTTGACGGCTTTGCGCGCCTTGAAACTGTCCCGCCTTGGCGGGATTACTTTGCCGTCCAAATTTCGACTTTTTACGAGTTCATCAAGATAAAATAATTACGATTTTAATGGCCGCAACTCAAATACATGAAATTGTGAAAAAAACACAATGAGTTTATATTGTCAAGCCCCAAAATCAACCCAAAAGTTAACTGCTATTCCTTGAGAACTTCAAAAATATCAAATTCCTCCATATGAAGCTGAGGATTAGGGTATATTACAATCCGCTTGTCAAGAGTTTGTTCTAAGGAGGTTATTATATGATTTTCTTCGTCTAGAAGAAGGTCGGCAATTTTGGGGTTTACCCTTAAAGTCAGTCTATCCCCCACCATATCGGGTGCGTCTCGGAGTATCTCCCTGTATATATTATAACAAATTGTTTGCCTGGATGTAAGGTAGCCCTCTCCATCGCAATAAAAACATGGCTCGCAAAGCATCCTTGTTAGCGGCTGTCTGATCCGCTTGCGAGTCATCTGTATTAAACCCATATCCGACATTGGAAGAATATGGCTCTTGCTTCTATCCTTTTTTAACGCTTCTTTAAGGGCGTTAAAAATTTTATCTTGGTTTGATTTTTTTTCAACATCAATAAAATCAATTATAATTATACCGCCTATATCTCTAAGTCTTATCTGATATGCAATTTCTTTAACCGCCTCAAGATTGGTCTTTAAAATTGTTTCCTCAAGATTATGCTTGCCCACATATCGACCGGTGTTTACATCTATAGCTACAAGGGCTTCCGTATGTTCAATCACAATATAGCCGCCTGATTTAAGCCACACCTTTCTTCTTAATGCACGTGATATGTCGCCTTCTAAATTATACGCATCAAAAATTGGCTCAGAACCTTCGTATAGCTCAACAGAATCCTTTAGGCTTGGCATGAATGTATCGAGAAAAGAAAGAATTGATTCAGAACCGGAACGAGAATCAATAATTAATTTTTCTGCCTCATTGGTCAAAAGATCCCTTACCGCTCGGAGGCTAACGGTAAGCTCCTTGTGTAAAAGAGAAGGCGCCGGCGCTGACTTGTATCTTCTCTGAATGCTTTCCCACAAATTGTTAAGAAAACTCATTTCTTTTGCGAGCTTCTCTTCATATATGCCCTCGCTCACCGTCCTCACAATATAGCCATAAGGTTCTTTTCTTAAGGACAGAACTATATTTTTTAAACGTTCTCGTTCGGGTTCGCTTTCTATACACCTGGATATACCTATATGATCAGATGTCGGCATAATAACAAGGAAGCGGCCTGGAAGCGAAATATGGCTAGTTGCCCTTGGCCCCTTTGTCCCAATTGGGGACTTGGCAACCTGAACCATGATTTCCATGCCCTCAGTAATGAGCTCCTCAATGTGACGGTTATTACGTTCTATGGGGGATGAGGTATGATTTGCGGAGTCTGTGCCGGAAATTCTATTCTCAACTTCGCTGTTTTTAATAAAAACTTGTTCGAACTCCTTATAATCATTACAAATTACATCATCAACATATACAAAAGCGGCCTGATTTAAACCAATATCAACAAAGGCCGCCTGCATACCCGGCAGAACTCTCTGCACTCTTCCTTTATATATATTTCCCGCTATATTGGAATCATCTTCTCTCTCAATAAAAAGTTCAACAATTGTCCCATTCTCAAGAAGAGCTACCCGGGTTTCGTGTTTTGCAACATTTATGACTAGCTTTTTATGCATATATTTACATTGTTTTTATAAACTTGGCCTTCCTTGCTCTTTCATCGGTTAGTCCGAAAATTCCTTTAATTACCTCTAAGGGCCTAACGGTTTTCCCTGATTCAGACATAAGTGTCATTTGTAATTTGTATGGATTAAGCAACTCAATCTCTAAAATCATATCCTTTAAGTTTATCTTTTTCAACCTCCCTTTTCGGTCAATACGAGAAATGATAAACTCCGGGCTTTGTAAAAAAAACTCCAGATCTTTATTATCAAAAGAAGTCTCCGGCATTGTAATAAAATAACTATATTTTTTCTGCTTATTAAGGACCGGTTTGGCGGAAACAGCATGACAGTCATTGACTGTAATACCTTCTGGAAGGTGTTTATTTAAACTTTCTACTACTGACTGTGGTTTAAAATTCTCTGGAACAACCAAATAAAAATATTCTTTTAAACTTTCTATGCCTATAGGCAAAGTATCTTCAAAAGAAATTTTTGGCTTAGGATGAAATCCTTCTGAAAACTTAATTGGTATCGCGGCACGCCTTATAGCTCGCAAAAGAATATTAACTAGTTCAAGCTGTCCAAAATATTTAGCCTGATCGAGCTTTGAAAAAGAAACTTTGAGTGTTTTTAACAACCCCTCCTTTATATCTTGCTCAATATTATCCGCTCTTAACAAACCACTGCCAATATCAAATGCGCATTTATCCTCAGGCATTTCAAATACTTTTGGTTCTATAACATTAAAATCGCATACTCCACAGGCATTACAATTACCCGTACGACAGTCCGGAGTAAGTTCGCCTCTTGTTGCTTTTTCCCATTCTTCTATTAAATAATCTTTTTCAATCCCAACATCGATGTGGTCCCATGGAAGTGGCTCCTCTGTGTTTCTTGACCTTGCAGTATAAAAATCTATGCCCACCCCCTCATCACAAATGGCCTCTTGCCACAATCTATAATTAAATTTGTCGCTCCAACCGTCTAACTTACACCCCTTCTTGTGTGCAGCAACCAGTAAATGTGAAAGCTGTCTGTCACCACGCGCCCAAAGCCCCTCAAGCAAACTAACCTCCGGGTTTTGCCACTTAAAATTAATACCAGACATTTTAAGATTGTTCTGCAGCCAGCCAACCCTATCCTTTGATTCAGCTAAAGAAATCTGCCTTGCCCACTGAAAGGGAGTATGGGGTTTGGGAATAAAGGTTGTTACACTAACGTTTATTTTGTTTTTACGACCTTTGCCAGAATTAACCTCTCTTAGTTCTTTTATAAGGCTTACAATTGATTTTAGATCTTCGCTTGTCTCTGTTGGAAGACCAACCATAAAATAGAGCTTTATTACCTGCCAACCCAAATCATAAGCGTTTTTCACTGTATCAATGATATCTTCCTTCCTAATATTCTTATTAATAACGTCTCGAAGCCTCTGGCTTCCAGCCTCAGGAGCAATAGTAAAACCTGTTTTTCTGACCCGCTTAACATGCCGCATGAGTTCCGGTGTCAATGTTCCTGCCCGGAGAGAAGGAAATGAAACGGCAATATGTTTAGGCTCGCACAAAGCCATAAGCTGTTCCATCAGGGGATTTATACATATATAATCTCCAATGCTTAATGATAACAAAGAAATATCCTCGTAACCAGTCGCTGTTATTGATTTGTTTGATAGAGCCAGAATTGTATCTACAGACCTTTCCCTTACCGGGCGGTATATCATACCTGCCTGACAGAACCTGCAACCCCTTGTACATCCTCTGGACACTTCGAGACGAAGCCGATCGTGTATGGGTCTGCCATAGGGCAGGATCGGGGCATCAGGAAAAGGCGCTTTATCAAGATCATTTACTATAGCTCTCTTAATTTTTTGGTATTTTAAAAACCTGGGTAAAAGAATCTGGAAACCCGATTTATCGAATGTTGGCTCAAAAAAAGACGGGATATAAACGCCCTGTATATCAGCCCACATTTTATAAAGGCTTTCTTTTTCTCCATTGAATCCATCTTTCCATTTAAGCCAGGAACGGGTCATTCCCATTATTACGTTTTCACCGTCTCCTATAACAAAGGCATCAAAAAAATCGGCAACAGGCTCAGGGTTACAGGCACAGGGACCGCCCGCAATTATTAGAGGATGTGAACTGTCTCTTTGTGAAGAAAAAAACGGAATTTTTGCAAGGTCAAGAATATTAAGAATGTTTGTATAGTTCAGTTCGTAAAGAAGACTAAATCCAATAATGTCGAACTCGTTAAGAGGTTTTCGAGATTCCAGGGACATTAATGGAATATCTGATGATCTAAGATAGGCTTCCATGTCTGTGCCTGGAACAAAGACCCTTTCTGCAGCAATTTCTTCATGGCTATTTAATATATGATAAAGTATATGAAGCCCTAAATGAGATGTTCCTATCTCGTAAAGATCCGGAAAAACAAGGGCTATTCTGAGCTTGATTCTGTCTTCATCTTTTTTTATACAATTTATTTCAGTGCCTAAGTATCGACTTGGTCTCTCAACCAGCGGCAGGATGTCTTGAATGGATTTAATGTTCATGCTATGAATTTAATAAATTATTAACGGTATGAACTCGAAAAAGTTATAAAAATGACAAAACTAACAGCTCAAATCAACAAAAAACTTATTAAATCGATAATTTCATTTTTTGTTACAGTCAATGTGGTATTTTTTGCACCACTCAACTGCCTTTGCTTTGAATATAAACGTGAAGATGCGGTTGTAAAGGCTGTTCGCAAGGTAAGCCCTGCTGTAGTTAATATAAGCTCAGAATTCGAAGTTAGCAAACGAATTAATCCTTTTTCAGGGTTTGGTATAGATCCCTTTTTTGATTCATTTTTCAAGGATTTTTTTGATCCGGGACTTGAAAGGCGGCAAAAAAGAACCAGCCTTGGTTCAGGTGTAATTATTGACGGAAAAAGGGGGTTTATTCTAACCAACTCACATGTAATTACAAAAACAGGAACAATTACCGTAACCTTAAAAGATGAACGAGAGTTCACCGCCAAAGTTGTAGGCGCAGATCCTGACTCTGACCTTGCTGTATTACAAATAACCTCAAAAGACCCTCTTCCTGCCATTGAAATGGGTAGTTCCGAAGATATTATGATTGGAGAAACAGTTATCGCTATAGGGAATCCGTTCGGATTTTCAAACACTGTCACAACCGGAGTCATAAGCGCCAAAAACCGCAGTATCAGGACAGAAGACAGGGTTTTTCATGATTTTATTCAGATTGATGCTTCAATAAATCCTGGCAACAGCGGAGGACCGCTTCTCAACATAAATGGCGAATTAATAGGAATAAATACAGCTATATATGCAAAAGCTCAGGGAATAGGTTTTGCCATACCCATAAATAAAGCAAAAAGAATTATATCTGATCTTATACAATATGGTGAGGTAATACAACCATGGATAGGCCTTACAATCCAGAACCTTGACAAAAGGCTTGCACAATATCTAAAAGTCCCTGGCAACAAGGGCGTTCTGGTTAAAGAAGTTGCAAAGAATAGCCCTTCACACAAAGCAGGCATACACGACGGCGATATAATTATTTCAATTGGAACCAGAAAAATTCACTCAAATAATGATTACAGGACAGCTTTAAAAGACTCTTCTGCCGGCAATACAATAAAAATTAATTTGTGGCGAAACGGCAAAGCATTAAATGTTTCGCTGGTTGCTGCTGTGTTTCCGTTAGATTTGGCTGGAGAACTGGCATATCAACTTATGGGTATAAGAACCGAAAATATGTCATCAAGAAAGCCTTTTGCTTATAAAATAACAGCAAAACAAGGCGTTATTATTACAGAAATTAACCGTCAATCCTATTTGTACCGGATAGGAGTAAGGCCCGGAGATATAATTCGACAGATAGATGAAATTAATGTTAAAAATTTAAAAGACTTTGAAGGGGCTATTGTAAAATACCGCCACAAAACATCCGTAGTTATACTTTTGCAGCGGGGAGATCAGGGGTATTATATATCTGTAAAACTTTAGACAGGGAATTATATGCATCGTACAAAAATTGTCCGCCTTTTAAAATCAGAAACACCCAGAGATAATATTGTTGCAAAAGGATGGGTAAGAACCAGGCGCGATTCAAGTAATTTTTCATTTATAGAAATAAATGACGGATCCTGTCTTGAAAACCTGCAGATTATTGCTGATGAATCTTTACAAAATTATGAAGAAATAAAAAAAATTACAACCGGATCAGCCGTAACAGTTACAGGTGACTTGATTGAGTCAAAGGGAAAAGACCAGAAATGGGAAGTTGATGCAAAAGCATTAGAAATAATAAGCCTGGCGCCGGACTCCTACCCTTTGCAGAAAAAACGCCATAGTGACGAATATTTAAGAACAATAGCTCATTTAAGACCCAGAACAAATAAATACGGCGCTATTTTTCGCATAAGATCGGAATTATCATTTGCCATTCACAGGTTTTTCAGAGAAAGAGGTTTCCACTATATTCATTCTCCAATAATAACCGGTTCTGATTGTGAGGGGGCCGGAGAACTATTTAAGGTAACTACAATTGATTTTGAAAATCCTCCGAAAAAAGACGGAAAAATTGATTATTCCAAAGACTTTTTTGGAACAGAGGCAAACCTTACGGTATCGGGACAGCTTTCAGCCGAAATGTTTGCCATGGCTCTAGGGGATGTTTATACCTTTGGTCCAACTTTCAGGGCAGAAAATTCAAACACAAGAAGACATGTTTCCGAGTTCTGGATGGTTGAGCCAGAAATGGCTTTCTGCGACCTTTTTGAGGATATAGACCTTGCAGAGGAACTGATAAAGTATCTTACTGTATATATTCTGGAAGAATGTGCTGACGATCTGAAGCTTTTTACAAGATTTGTTGATAAAAGTTTAAAATCTACCTTAGAAAATATTGCCCGGTCTGAATATAAAAGAATTCCTTATGAAGAGGCTGTAGAAATTTTAAGAAAATCCGGGAGAAACTTCAAGTTTGATATAAGCTTTGGAAAAGATCTTCAGACAGAACACGAACGCTATCTAACCGAAGATTTCTTTAAAAAACCTGTAGTTATCTACAATTATCCAAAAGACATTAAGCCTTTTTATATGAGACTGAATGATGATAACAAGACCGTGGCCGCCATGGATGTTCTTGTGCCCCGTATAGGAGAATTAATAGGCGGAAGCCAGCGGGAAGAACGTCTGTCAATGCTTGAAGCCCGTATGAATGAAACGGATTTGTTAAAAGAAAATTACTGGTGGTACTTAGATTCCCGAAAGTTCGGAACTGTTCCTCACAGCGGTTTTGGTCTTGGGTTTGAGCGGTTAATAATGTTAATGACAGGTATAAGCAACATCAGAGATGTAATTCCATTTCCAAGAACCCCAAACAGTATAGAATTCTAACAGCAACTGCACCCAAAAATATGATCTTGTCAAAATTGCCAAAGGCGTATGCTTGGGCACAAGGTAAGGGATGAAAACTCAAAAATATCCGGGCAATAAGACCGGAAAACTGAGAATTGTTTTATGGCTTTCAATAGCAATATATACCTTTTCTCTTCCCTATGTGATCATTATATATGATATAATCTCATCGAGATGGTCTCCGGCTATTGCAGGACTAGTGCCCCGAATTATTATTATTTCAGCAGGCGCGGCCTATCTTTTCTATTCCGCAAAAACACATCTCTCATTAAGGAGAACGTTTTTTCTTATACCTTGCCTTATTATTGCCTTTTTTATCGTTTTTCTTGAGCCAAACCCGAACAAACATATACACATACCGGAATATGTGCTTATGGCCTGGCTTTTATTTGAGGCAATTCAAATTGATTATAGCGGGGCAGGCATCTTTGTGCTGGTATTTCTTGCTTCATCATTGCTGGGAGTATTTGATGAAGTAATGCAGGGAATACATACAACCCGTCATTATGGCTGGCATGACATGTTAAACAACTCCTTCTCCAGCCTTATCGGGGTATTGAGCCTTATGGGTTTGAGAAAAAACTGTGGACCTGGCATAGACTGGATATATCAATTAAAAAAAATGGGTGGTTCTCTTTTGATTATTCTGTTTGGCTTATTAAACACGGGATTAAGCTGTCTTAAGCTGTTTAAAATCAAAAACCATTATGATTTATGGAATTTTTATCCGGACTGGCTTATCGCATTGAATACACTTTTCATGATAATGGCCTTTGTTGTACTGTGTCAATTGTATCGCCACACAATGCAATGCAGGGACGAGGTTCAAAGGCCTGTAAAAACCGCTTTTCTTTGGGTGAGTTTGCCTATTGCAATCCTTGTGCTCATAAATTCAGTCATAATTTACGGGTGGGTTTTGGATGTGCCGTTTCAATAGTAACAGGTGGTTTTTATTTGTTTTAATTTTATTTTTGTGGATTATTTTATGCTGCACCAACGATGCCGATGCTGACAAAAAATGGCATGTGGTGAAAAAAGGCAACGGCTTCGGCATAAGCGGCATTGCGCTATTTGATCAAAATGGCGGCAAGATCGGGCTACTCGCAGTTCATGACAATAAGATGCCAGGACAGGTGCGAGCGGCAATTGTTACCATTGTTAATGAAACTACCTTGGAATACACCCCGTTGGAATGGCCGGATAGCTCACGGCTGCCAGTGGACTTTGAATCCGTAACAGCATTGCCGGATGGCTATGAGCCCTCTTTTATGGCTTTAACAAGCAAAGGAGAGATATTTCATTTTAAAATAACCGGTTTATCCATATCTGTTCTCAAGGTATTCTCTTTACCCAATAGCGGTAGAAGGCAAAACTTTGAGGGTCTTTCAATTCATAGAGTTGAGAATAGACTTCTCGCGGTCTGGGCTCACGGGGGCGAGAATAATAATCCTGCTGTGATTTACTGGGGATGGTTTACCCCATTAAACTACAATTTGTCTGTTTTGGGTTCGGCAGAACTGAAAATCCCGTGGCCTACACAGCCGGATGTCCGGCATATTTCCGACATCAAGATAACCCCTCAAGGGGTTGCCATTATTACTGCAGCATCCGATCCGGGAGATACCGGCCCATTCCAATCAGCGGCCTACTTTGCAGGCAGGTTTTCCACGAACGGAAACTCTGTTGAATTTAAACCTGCCGACAAAATGATCCCTTTCCGAAGTTTCAAACATCACAAGGTTGAAGCCCTTGAACTTGCAGGTGATGCAAACGGCATTGTGTTTGCCACAGATGACGAGAATTTCGGATCTTCAATAACATTTCCAAAAACCACAAACAGCTTGCCCAAGGGTGAACAAATCGTTGAACGGCTTAACAGACAAAGATAGTTATAACTTTCAATAATACAGATATATTATGCATTGTTTTATGAGTTGTTCATGAGAAATGCGGGTTAGATTTCTGATAGCGATAATCCTGCATTATTATCAATTTTATATTGTATGTCGTTGAACGAAAATGATATGATACTTATAATATAGAATCTCGTACAGTGGCAAGTTATCAAACATCCGACTTCTTCTTAGTGGACAGCTTGGATGATGTAAGGGAAGGCAAAACCTCGCAACTGACAATATCGTAATATACAGAATCCACTATATTGCAATATTGAGCCTTCTGTATGAATGGGAAAATTATAAGAAGAGGAAAAAAACATGAAATGCATCCATTGCCAAGGAAATATGAAAAAAGGAACAGCTCCATTACATATTGATCGTAAAAACTGCCATTTAACGTTGGATAATGTTCCTGCTTGGATTTGTAGTCAATGTGGCGAAGCCTATTTCGAAGAAAATGAAGTGAGCGCTGTTCAAGATTTGATTGTGGTTATTGACCAGAAAGCACAGCCACTTGCGGCAACAGCTTAAAAGTAAAGACAATATTGCCGAACAAGCCGCTACCAGATGCCAAAAGCCGGGGCATTTAATGAAGCTCCATTTTTTATGAAATGGTTTTTCATTTTCAATACAACCAAATCCAATTATTTTTAAATAAATTATACGGTTATCTGTTTTATGCTATATGAAATAAATTGAAACTCTTTAAAATTTGTGATATACAAACCTTATCTGAAACAGACTTGCCCAAATAGTTTGCATTAGTAGAGATGCTCGAGGAATTGAGCGATCTGAACTGCGCTTTTTTATTTAATTAGCTTGCGTATTGAAACGGGCAGTTGGCCTGACAAATAAGGATAATCCTCTATCAAGCGAAGAATGTCAGCCAGATCCTTTTGTCGTTTGCTCTTGCGCCGCTCTTCGTCTGAACAAGCCCAAACCTTACCTCGTAGTACATCTTCAATGCTTGCAACTTTCATCTCATATCCCAAAACAGATTGGTTTCTCGCTCCGGCAATGAAATCCTGATATCTTGGGTCGGTTTGAAGCTGTATTCTCAAGTCAGATTTGCTACTGCTCAGGTTTACCCTATGCTCAAATCGTTCAATTCTAAAATGAGTTTCAACGGCTTTGCAGGTTGCTTCAATGTCATCTGCAGCTACTACAATATCAAGATCAAGGCTTACAACCGGCTCGGTATAGGCATTTACTGCAAGACCCCCGATCACGCAATAGTCCACACTGGCCGCTGATAGAGCATCAAGGAAAATCTGAATAATATCTTCATCGCCGTTAGATACAGCTTTTAAGAATTCTTTTTTGGTCATTTCATCTCCTGTTCTATCATTAGCGAGAATTAAGCGGCCCTTCGATTTTTTCAATTTATAATCGTGATGCTAAAATAGTCAAACAAAATTGCTGGAAGATGTACGGTGGGTAATACAGTTCATATTGCCTCGAAATGTTGTAGAAAACACCCTTCGCCGGGGTTTTGCCCATGAGGAGGATTGATTGGGTTAAGCCACAGCTATCTGCTGGACTTCCTTTTTGATTCTCGCTGAAAGAGCATCTTCTGCAACATCAAGATCATAATCCATCTGAAGCCCAAGCCAGAATGATGGGGAATTGCCAAAATAAACAGCAAGGCGAAGCGCCGTGTCTGCGGTAATGCTCCTTTTACAATGAACTATCTCATTGATTCGGCGCGGAGAAACTCCAAGGTTTCTTCCTATCTTATTCTGGCTTATGTTCATTGGTTTGAGGAATTCTTCAAACAGAATCTCACCAGGATGAACAGGGGGTATCTTCTTTTTCTTCATTTTCTCACCTCAATGATAATCAACAATTTCAACAAAATATAACAAATAGTATTATAAGTCAAAGTCATGTTTTGTCGGGAACTTGCTTTTGTTGGCAAAAATGGGATTCTGAAAAAATTACTGGAAGTTTCTCACAAGCGGTCTCGATCTTGGATTTGAGCGGCTAATAATGCTCATAAACAGTACAATCAATAATAAATCAGGATTATACTATCGCTATCAATTTTTTGGGCTGTCTATAACCGAGGATTCCTGCATGGTTCTCAGCTTTGCAAGTTCCCAGATGTAATCATACAGGTGAAGGCCCTTGCTGGCGGCTATTATTTCACCGTCTTCAACACCTATCTCTTCTGCCATGTACTCTTTTAACATCTGTATGGCTCCTAGATTGGCTGGAAAACCTCCCCACAGATCCCAGGACCTGAAATAAACCATAAAATGAAGCTTTCCATAACGGATGCGGGTATCAATTCCGCGCAGGCAGGGAGGATCTTTTAGATACAGCGCCTCGGGGTTGCCTACGGTCATGTATGCCTGGTTTGTGCCATGACCATCTTCTTTATACAGGCGTATAACTTCTTCAATTTGTGATTCGAGATACTGCCCGTAAGTATAATCCTCATTTGGCTGTTTTTCGGAAGTCATAAGATAGGGAAGATATTCCTCCAGGTATCCGTCGGCTACAGGGTTTGGAATACCCAGAGATGGAGGTATGTCGGGAAGAAGCGGGCGTATGCCCGGATGTTTTATGTGAACGGTTATATAATCAAACTCAAGCCTCTCCTGCCCCTCATAACTGCCCCTGTCTATTTTATATCTATGTCCTTTGCTTATGATACTATATACAGACTGGTACCAGGCATCTGGAATGTCCCTGGCTTCTATTGATATTATATTCAGCATATTATATAATTACTTAGGTTGTCGGGTTCACGGTTCACGGTTGGTTCTTCATATTTCTCAGCAGATGTGGTGAAATCAGTTTGAAATAGGTTTAAATGTCCAGCGTGCTAACTTCTAACGCATTGTTCTGTATAAACTCTCTTCTTGGTTCGACCTCTTCTCCCATAAGAATGGTAAATAATTGATCAGCTTCAACAGCATCTTCCACTTTGACCTGAAGCAGGATTCTTTTTCCAGGATTCATGGTTGTCTCCCACAACTGATCAGGATTCATTTCACCAAGGCCCTTGTATCTCTGAACGCTTGTTCCCCTTCTGCCTTCTTCTATCAAATATGCGAGAAGGCTTTTTTTGTCTTCAAAACGTAACGGATCTTTATCGCTGTCTTTGCTGAAAACAAAGAAGGGTGGTTTATCATATTTAAATATTTTTTTACCGATGACCATGCTTTTTTGAAATATAGATGAATACACCAGATCCCTTCCTATTTTAACCTGCTTTATATCTTTACCTGATAAATTTATTATAAATCCGTTTTTTGTTTTCTCTTCGCCCGGTGAAACATTAAATTCGTATAAACCTCGCTCTTCATTAAAATCCAGTTCGCCGGTAAAATAACCTTTTTCCCTCAGGGCGTTTTTTAACTGCAGCATCTTTTCCTTGTCTTTAAGAAATTTTTTATCCTCAACCCCTTCCTTTATAAGCTGTTCTGCTAAATCTAAATTAATTCCGCGCAGTTCGAGCTTTTGAATGTATGCAAAATATTCGGAAAGATTTCCAATAAAAACATATAAACTATGATCTTTCAGTCTGTTTCTTTCGTCTCCGAATTTAATAATTTTATTGTTACACGCCCTTTTTAAAATATAATCATTAAATTCTGTCTCATCTTTTAGATACATAGCGCTTTTGCCCTTTCCCACCTTAAAAAGCGGGGGCTGGGCTATGTATAAATACCCGCTATTAACTATTTCTGGCATCTGTCTATAAAAAAACGTCAAAAGCAGAGTCCTGATGTGGGAACCATCAACATCGGCATCAGTCATTATAATTACTTTGTGATACCTGATTTTCTTTATGTCATATTCTTCTTTACCAACGCCTGTTCCGAGCGCTGTAATCATATTCTTAATTTCTTCGCTCTTGAGAATTTTATCAAATCGCGCTTTTTCAACATTTAATATTTTTCCTTTAAGGGGTAGAATGGCCTGAAACTTTCTATCTCTGCCCTGTTTTGCTGAACCACCGGCGGAATCTCCTTCAACAAGAAAAAGCTCTCTCTCCGAAGAATCTGAAGCTTGGCAATCAGCCAGTTTTCCTGGAAGGGTCGAATCAATTAAAGAGCCTTTGTTTCTTGCAAGATCCCTTGCTCGTCTTGCCGCATCTCTAACCCTTGCGGCATCAGCCGCTTTAGTTATTATTTTTTTTGCTATATTTGGGTTTTCTTCTAAAAATATACTTAATTTTTCATTGACAAGAGACTCAACCAGACCCTTTACTTCGCTGTTTCCTAATTTTGTTTTTGTTTGTCCTTCAAACTGAGGTGATTTTATCCTTACACTTATTATTGCCGTAAGCCCTTCTCTAACATCATCTCCGCTTAATTTGATTTGAAAGTTTTTTGGAAGATTACCGTTTGTGGCATATTGGTTTATTGTTCGTGTTAAGGCTGCTTTAAAACCTATAAGATGAGAACCTCCTTCAATAGTATTGATGTTGTTTGCAAAAGAAAATATTTTTTCTTTAAAAGTATCATTGTATTGAAGAGCTACTTCGATATGAACGTCATTTTTAATACCTTCGACGAAAACAGGTTTGTGTAAGGGCGTGTGAAGTTTATTAAGATATTCAACAAATGAAGATATGCCGCCCTCATAAAAAAATTCCTTTTTTTTATCTGAACGTTCGTCTTCTATGGTTATCCTTAACCCCTTATTTAAAAAAGCCAGTTCCCTTAATCTTCTAATAATTACATCATAGCTGAAATTGTCTGTATTTAATATCTCCTTGTCTGGGAAAAAATGTATCTTTGTACCTCTTTTTTTTGTTTTACCTAAGATTTTTAATTCACTCGTCTTTTCCCCTTTTGCATATGTTTGATAATAAATTTTTCCTTCATTATAAATTTCCAGCTCAAGAAATTCCGATAATGCGTTGACTACGGAAACGCCTACGCCATGCAGACCACCTGAAACCTTATAAGAATTATCATCAAATTTTCCTCCTGCATGAAGCTTGGTCATTACAACCTCTGCTGCAGGAACCCCCTCTGTTTTATGAATACCGACAGGAATACCTCTTCCATTATCTTCAACACTAACACTGTTATCAGTATGAATTTTAATATTAATTAAATTACAATAACCAGCCATAGCTTCATCAATGCTATTATCCACAACTTCATAAACAAGACGATGAAGCCCTTCAACATCAACATTTCCAATATACATTGAAGGCCTTTTTCTAACAGCTTCCAGGCCTTCAAGTATTTTTATATTATCTGCTGTATATGTTTCTCTTTCTTTATTCATATTCTCATCGGCATAACTACACTTAAAAAACTTTTATTGCTTTCACCCTCGATCAAACAGGGTTTTTCTTTGTTGACAATATTAATACTTATTCTGTCATCATCAATTACATTTAATGTTTCAATAAAATATCTTGGATTAAAAGCGACCTCTATAGGTTCTCCTTTAAAATCTATTGTTATTTCTTCTTTTGATTCACCAATATCGGGATTTGTGGTAGTTATAATAAGCTTGTTGTCTGAAAAATTAAAAATTGCACCCTTATAATTTTCTGAAGATAAAATAGACATCCTCTTAAGCATCATAAGAAACAATTTTTTATCCAAATTTATTATATATACATCTTTCTTATTTATAATATCTTTATATTCAGGAAATTCTCCTTCAAGAAGTCTTATAATAATTATCTCTGCATCTTTTTTTATTACAAAATTATTATTTTTAACGCTAACTCCAACTTGAACAATTCCTTCCTTGGTTAGAAATTTAGAAACCTCGTTTAAACCTTTTTTTGGAATTAAAATTCCTATATCAGATGGTAAATCGATATCTGTGTCATAAATATAATCAACAGATGAAAGTCGACTTCCATCTGTTGATACCATTCTGACAATTTTTTTATTTTTATTAATAATTGTTTCAAAAAACACACCATTTATATGGGCGCGCCTATCATCTGTAACTCCGCTTATTACAATTGATTTATCAATCATCGATTTAAGGAATTTTGAATTAATCTTAAAAAAATCAATATTTTCTATATTTGGAGTATCTGGAAAATCAGAAGGATTCATACCAACTATATTATATTGGACATTTTCATTACCAATCTCAATCCAATTGTTTTCAACCTCATTAATATGAATTTCATCAACAGGAAAATCTCTTACAATCTCATAAAATTTTCTTGCATTAATAGCCACCATACCATCTGTTTCAATTGATGCTGGATAAATGCCCTCAAAACCGGTTTCAAGATCAGTTACCGTAAGTTTTATCTCTGAATCAGATGTTCTAATTAAAACAGCTTCGGTTATTGCAAGATTACTTTTACGACCAGTTAAACCTTGAATTTTTGATAATACATCAAGAATGTCATTTTTGTTTACAGTAAATTTCATTTTTATTCCTTATAAATATAGTTTAATTATTAAATAGTATTGTCTATAATTATAATAACTTTTTAATTATTTAATTTTATTAATAAACTAATATTTTTTTTATAAAGAAACATAACTAATATTTTTTTATAACAATAGAAATATTAACAATATATTTTATCTTGTTAATAAAGAATAAGTTTTTGACAAATTATTATATAATTTTTAACTTGATAATTATCCACAGCTTACTGCAAGTTTATTTATTAATTAGAGACCTTTGAATTTTACTATAAATAGTCTAAATTGTCATTTCCGTGAAAACGGGAATCCAGTCCCCGATCAGGTCGAGGACAAGCATTCTTAATCAGTTATAGATTCCCGCTTTCGCGGGAATGACTAGAAGAGGGCATTTTTCAAAGGTCTCAATTGTTATATAATACTATATATTGTATTTTATATTTTTAATATAGATATATATACGGTTTATAGGGTAATTACAAGATATTTTTAAAAATAAAATAATTTTTTTTACGAGTTAATTAAAACAGGAATTTTGATTCATGAAATTTATTACAGACCTTCATGTTCATTCTAAATTTTCAAGAGCGACAGCAAAAAATATGGATCTTGAGAATCTGTATATTTCAGCCCAACTAAAAGGAATAACGGTTGTAGGCACCGGTGATTTTACACACCCAGGATGGTTTTCGGAAATAAAAGAGAAACTGCAGCCGGCAGAAGAAGGACTTTTTAAACTAAAAGATGATTTGTCTCAAAAATGCGATGAAAAAGTTCCATTGTCATGTCGTAATAAAGTCCGCTTTATCTTAACTTCTGAGATTAGCAATATATATAAAAAAAAAGGTAAAACCCGAAAAAACCATAATCTCGTATTTATGCCCGATCTTGATTCTGCATATAAATTAAATTTAAAGTTAGATAAAATTGGTAACATAAAATCAGACGGAAGACCCATACTTGGATTAGATGTCAGGGATCTTCTGGAAATAATTCTTGAAATATCGGATTCAGCATTCATTATACCTGCACATATATGGACACCCTGGTTTTCGCTCTTTGGTTCAAAATCCGGTTTTGATTCTATTGAGGAGTGTTTTGAAGACCTTACACCTCATATTTTTGCTATAGAAACAGGTCTTTCTTCAGATCCACCCATGAACTGGAGGGTTTCGGGGATAGACGGTCTCACGCTTGTATCAAATTCTGATGCTCATTCCCCTTTAAATCTTGGCAGAGAAGCAAATATTTTTAATACAGCCCTTTCTTATCCAAAAATTATGTCGGCAATAAGATCAGGTAATCCTAAAGAATTTTTGGGAACTTTCGAGTTTTATCCTGAAGAGGGGAAGTATCATCTTGACGGACACAGAAAATGCAAAGTCTGTTTAAAGCCAAGCCAAAGCATTGCAAATAAAGGTTTGTGTAATGTCTGTGGAAAACCCCTGACCCTTGGCGTATTATACAGGATTGAAGAGCTGGCGGACCGACCGGAGGGTTCAAAACCAAAAAAATCACATCCATATTATAATCTTATTCCTCTCTCAGAAATATTATCAGAAATTTTAAATGTAGGACCAAAATCTAAGAAGGTTCAGCGGAACCATATGGCTGTGCTCGAATCGCTTGGACCGGAACTTGAAATACTTCATAATTTTTCTATAAAGGATATTGAAAAAGCCGGCATTCCCTTGCTTGGAGAGGCTGTTAATCGGATGCGCAAAAAACAGGTTACTATTTTTCCCGGCTATGATGGAGAATACGGAAAGGTTAAGGTCTTTAGACAAGGCGAGAAGGAAAAACTTTTAGGACAAAAACAACTGTTTGCTGTTCCTGTTTCAGGGGTGTTTTCCGCTGCCGCAAACACCACGGTCGAACTCTCACGGCATCAAAAATTTTGTAACATTCCAAAAAAACCGGATCAAACAAAATATAGTACTCAAGGAAAAATATTAGATCCGCTTAATAAAGACCAGCTTAAGGCTGTTAAGCATAAAAACGGCCCCCTGTTGATTGTGGCTGGTCCGGGTACGGGAAAAACACTTACGCTCACACACAGAATTGCCTATATCATTACAGAAAGAAAGGTTTCGACAGAGAACATACTTGCTGTAACGTTTACAAACAAAGCAGCTCAGGAAATGAGGGACAGGCTTTTGTTGTTAATGGACAACACAAAAGATCTGCCTGAAGTTACTACATTTCATTCTTTTTGTTTTAAGATTTTAAAGGGTTTTAATAACAACAAAAATTATACAATAATAGATGATAATGATCGAAAGACGCTAATATCAGAGGCAATAAAACAGGCTGAAATTAAAGGGGGTAAAGTTTCAATAAAACCTTCGGCTCTATTAAACATGATTATTTCAGCTAAACAGAACATGCTTTATCCGCAAGACAAATTTCTCTCCACCATCTATAAGGAATATCAAAGCATTTTATCAACTCAGAATCTTTACGATTATGAAGATTTGATTTTTAATATAGCAAGGCTGTTAGAATCAGACATGGATTTTTGTAAAAAATATCGTGACAAATATAAACATATATTTGTTGATGAATATCAGGATTTAAACCAGGGGCAACATAGAATTATAAAAGCCCTTACAAATCCTGACAGCGACATATGTGTTATTGGTGATCCAGACCAGTCAATATATGGCTTTAGGGGTTCAGATGTTCGTTATTTTAAGAATTTTCTTAGAGACTACCCCAAGGCCAGCACTGTAAATCTAAACAAAAATTATCGATCAACCGAAACCATACTTGAAGCATCATACCAGACCATAAAGAACCATAAAGATTACAATGCGTTGGGTTCTGTCTCACGTGTTTATTCTGATATCAAAGGGTCAAAAAAGATAAATGTTATTGAGCTTGTTTCGGAAAAGGCTGAGGCTGTAACTATTGGTAAGATAATCGAAAAAATGATAGGAGGAATTGGATTTCATTCTATTGACTATGGAAGCGTTGATAGTTCTTGCACAGAAAAACAGCGCGGGTTTTCAGATTTTGCTGTATTGTTCAGATCCTGGATTCAGAGCAAAATCATAGCAGATGTTTTTGACAGGGCAAATATTCCACATCAGATAATAAGCAGAGAAAATGCTTTTAATTCAAAAGGTATTTCGGAGCTATTATCTTTTTTGAAAATAATTGATGGGAGAGGTTCTTATATTGATTTTGAAAGAATTATATATTTATTAAAATCAGGTGTCGGTAAAAAAAGCTTAGAAACATTCAAAACATGGGGTTATAAAAACAGGCTTTCGCTTAAAGAAGCTACGTTAAAGGCTATTCGTTTTCCTGTTAATAGTATGAGCAGGCCAGGCCAGCAAAAACTTTGTGAATTTATAGATAAAGTTTCAAAGATAGAAAAAGAAATTAAAGATCTGACGATCGAAGAAAAGCTTTTGTATCTATCTGAGAAGACAAAGATTAAAGATATAATTACAGAGGAAGCTTTAAACAACTTAATTATTATGACCCGAAATTTGGATATAAGATCCAGCGACTTTTTCTCATCGATCTCACTTCATTCAGATACAGATATTTATTCCTCTCGAGCAGAAAAAGTTTCTTTGATGACCATGCACACAGCTAAAGGTCTTGAGTTCCCGGTAGTTTTTATTGCCGGCTGTGAAGATGGATTTATACCCATGAGGAAACACGGACATGAAGAACCCGACATTAACGAAGAAAGAAGGTTGTTTTATGTAGCAATGACCCGTGCAAGAGAAAGACTTTATTTTACATATGCAAAAAAACGCAGAATTTATGGAAAGATGGTTGCAAGAGAGGTTTCTCCGTTTATAAATGATATAGAAAAAAGTTTAATAAAACACGAAGAAGGCAATTTTAAAAAAATAAAAAAGAAAACAGAGGTTCAGTTAAAGTTGTTTTAATCCACAGATTACGCAGACCCGCCTGCCACTGCCCCGCCTGCCTCGCGTTGCGAAGCATTGCGGGCAGGGAGGCACAGGCGGGCAGGTTACCCCGGTACGATCTTCCGGACCTACGGGGCAGGCACAGATTTTCGTGAGTTGTTAGGTTAAATTTCCCGAAGCTTGCTACGGGGAGGTTCATTGAATAGATAAGGGCATTTAGAGATGAAAATATCTGATGAAACAACCGCCGAAGAAGATATAGCTGTGTGGCGCAGCAAAGCTCCTAAAGAACAATTGAAACTCATTCGGCTGGCAATTGAAACCCTGGAACTAAACCAGATGCATTATGAAAATAGAGGTAACGAGAAAGGAATTATAAGATCTGAAAACGCAATTAATATACTGATCCAGAGAAGAAAAGAAATTGAGTCCGAGTTATAGCTTGCCCGAATCGCACTAATTCAAACTTAGAGGTTAAGCTATGAAACGAACAAAAGTTGTCCTTGATGACAAAATAGTCGCTGAGTGCATGAAGGCTGCGGGGATAAAAACCCGGAAGGCATTAATTGATCATACACTACGCGAGTTGCTTCGTCGCTGAGGCTCCTCACAATGACGGAAAATCACAGTTTCCGGGGATTGCCGGAGCTTATTGAGAACTTACTAGAATTGAGGCTATAGAACTGATTTGATAAGGTTTATGATATATTCATTGCTAAAAGGTTTGGTTATGTAATCCACAACGCCCAGCTTTATCGCTTCCATTGCATGATTCGTACTTGGATAACCTGTTATCATAATAATCGGCAGGTTTGCATCAATCTTTCTTGTCCGGCGATAAGTTTCTATCCCGTCAATTCCCGGCAGCATTACATCCATTATGATCAGGTCGATATTTCCTTTTTTCACTATATCTATTGCTTCTTCTCCACCATTTGCGGTTGACACTTTGTATCCCTCAGCCTCTAAAATCTGGCGGAAGTTCCAACACATATCAGGCTCATCATCAACTACTAATATGTGTTTGTCCTCACTGTCTTTCATCGCCTCCCCCTTTTGGTCCAAGGGGTAACTTTATAGTAAATGTAGTTCCCTTGCCCATTACGCTTTCTACGTCTATAGACCCGTTATGAGCCTTAATGATCCCATAAGAAACGCTTAAGCCAAGTCCAGTGCCCTCGCCGACTTTCCCTGTACTGAAGAAGGGATCAAAGATCTTACTTCGTATTTCGTCTGCGATACCAGTCCCTGTGTCTGCAAACTTAATCTCTAATATCCTGTCCTCAAAATTGTATAATGTCTCAACCTTCAACTCACCCCCGTTTGGCATGGCATGCTGAGCATTCAGGATCATGTTCAGAAATGCCTGTTTTAGCTGATCACTATCACCATCTATTTTTGGCAGATCATGGGCCAGTTTTTTCTTTATGCCTATCTTCCTCAAACTCAGGTTGTGAGCGACAATTGATAGGATTTCCTCTGCCGCCTTATTTATATCAACCAGTTCCATTTTTGGGGCCTTCTGTGAGGAAAATTGAAGGATTCTGGAAGTGATCCTTCCACATCTTCCCCCCTCCTCCGCTATCTTCTTAAAAGCATTTACGGCATCAACTAAATCGGCGGTCTTTATTTTGCTTATTTCCTTATCTCCAAGCTTCTTCAATAAATGTTGGGCGGCGCTGGTTATTATCGCTATCGGGTTATTTATCTCGTGAGCCACCCCTGCTCCAAGCTGTCCTACAGCCGCCAGCTTCTCCATCTGAATAAGTTGCGCCTGAGTCTCTTTCAGCTCCGAATAAGCCTTCTCTAACTCTGCTGCTCTTTTCTTCTCAGTGGCTGCTGCTGCTGCTGCTGCTGCTGCAAGTTCCTTCTCTTTTTGCATAAGCCGTTTGATCTCACGCATATCGCGGGCAATACCAACAATACCAATAATTCGTCGTTCGTATTTCGTATCTCGTGTTTCGTCTGTCCTCTGACCTCTGTCCTCTGACTTCTGTCCTCTGGTCTCATACATTACTGAGCCAGAGAAACAGACCGGTATTTTTTCACCTGATTTGGTCTGATAGGTCATATCGTATTCCCTGACCGAGCCTTCCTCTATTAACTCCTTCATCCTGGTTCCCTTAAATAGTGTATCTGCTGCAAAAATAATATCTATGGGCTGCCCGATGAGCTCTTGTTCTGTGTAGCCTAACAGATCACAGGTGGCTGGGTTCACGGTCTGTATTTTTCCTTCCGCGTCAACCACGACGAGGGTATCTAAAAGGTTCTGTATGATCGATTCGGTGTAGAATTTCGATGCGGCGAGGGCTTCTTCTGCCTGGCGCACCCGGAGTAGCGACTTCACATAGGCGATCAATACCAGTGGCGCTATGGGTTGTCTCAGGTAGCCGTCTGCACCGCTCTCCAGTCCTTTTACCCTGGACTGGTCGTCGAGATAGGTGGCTGATAAAAGAAGGACAGGGATCAGAGAGGTTGCGGGGTCAGCTTTGATCCGCCGGCAGACCTCGAATCCGTTTATATCCGGAAGCTTCACGTCGAGAAGGACCAGGTCGGGGTTCTCCTTCACCAATTTTAAAGCTTCAGCGCCGCTGGCAGCCTCCATTACCCCAAATCCCTCATGGCGGACTATCTCACTCACAGCGTAGCGACTGTCATCGTGGTCATCAACGTTCAAGATGGTAATGTTTGGTTTATCAGACATGGGATGCATCCCTCCTCCCATTTTATCACCCTATCCGGGTTTCACTCGATTACATTTAGGAGGTGCGCCGAAAGTGCTAACAAACAGACTATACAGTTTTCTCTCCTCTTGCTTCCAATTCTTTGAAAACCGGATATGCCTGAAAGAACAGTCAAACTTCTTCAGGAAATCTCTTATATACCCGTTTTTGTTATTCACTCTCAAGTGTTCTTTGAGCCTCTTCTTTATGCTCTTGGCACTTCCTATATAAATCACGTTAGTCCCGCCGTTCGGATATTCTATCTCGTTTCCTCTCAGGCGAAATTCATAAACCCCTGAACTGGCTGGAGCGTTATTTTGAACTGAGTCAAGTCCCAAAGGAAAAAGAAGCGAGAAATTCGCTGAGAGAGGCGGATATTTATATCCTGAAAGCCTCCTTCTTGCAGGAGGAATACCCAATTCCTTTCGGTAAAGACAAATTGAGTGCCTGGAAAGTTTAATGCCATATTCAGCCTCTAATTTAGTGCTTATCTTCGTATCCGTCAGTGGATTCTTTAGCCGTCCGGACTCAATATTTTCACTCTCCTTATCGAGAAGCTGTTTTGTAAGCCTTTTATTTATATCCTTCTGGGTTCGAAAGAATGACTTCAAGAGCCTCTCCTCGCCAGAAGGGATAATTACCGAGAGCCTGTTTACAAGTCTTGAGATCCAACTGATGTCTATTTTCGGTTTGCTACCATTTAGCCATTTAGTAAGTTGAATCTGGCTGAATGGTAGCAAATCCGTTGGATTGTACGTCTTCAAAAACTTCATTTGGTGTTCAATTATCCCTTCTATTATTCTATGAGTAAGTTCATTCCTCGAGCTTATGCGCCTTAATTTGTAAAAGAGCCATAAAGGTAGAGTCCCGCGAGCAGTGTATATCTTATTAAAACCTTTGTGGACATATCTGATACTGAAGCCCTGGGCGTTTTTTGCTATCTCGGCCACCGTAGTGGACGATTTGCCTGTGTCCCCACAAAATATGCCCGCCTTTGAAAGACGGTTTATAATTATTGCACAATTATTCTTTTTGAGGCTGTCCTGATTTCTTGACAGCATCTTGAAAGGAGCTGAACTTTCCACCTCTTCAATAATATTCTTATACCTCTCCAGAGAGAGTTTAAGGAAATTAGCAAAGATAATCCTGCCGACAAACTCTGCGTGCTCTTTAGACCACATCTGCAAAACGTATATCCAGACTTGTTATTAAACGAGAAAACCCCGTTAGAAGTTTTGCTATACCCCTTTGCCCGGGCAATATTTCTAACGAGGTAAAAACAAAAAACCCAAAGTCCTTCTTTTAAGTTGAAGAAGAAATTTGGGTCTTGTTTTGTGATACCCTGATATGGCTTTCCAGTTATGGGTGCCGGAATTTTTTCAGGCTTGCTTGCTTGCTTGCTTGCTTGCTTGCTTGCTTGCTTGCTTGCTTGCTTGCTTGCTTCTGCAAATATCATAGCTCACAGGTATCCTCAAAGCGGTTTTTATTTGTACGCATCTTTTACCATCCCCACTCGCACCGGAATCATCTCAGTGATAAGAATTTGCTTTTTGTAAACGTAAGTATGGCAAAAAGTTGCTTGTATGTCAATAACTAAAGCGGCTCCTGTTTTTGAAATATATGTTGAAATACACAATAGTTATGCTATTATATGTATGATAATTCAAGCTTAGAGGTTAAGCTATGAAACGAACAAACGTTGTCCTTGATGACAAAATAGTCGCTGAGTGCATGAAGGCTACCGGAATAAAAACCCGGAGGGCGGCACACCCATATCATTCAGGCCCCCATGTCATCGGAACGCTTCACTGCTGGAGTTGTATCCGCAATGCAGAAGAAGAGAATACTCGGGGTGACAAGCCGGTACGTGATAGTCTTAAAACAGTGATTGACATTGCCCCCTATTTATGCCATTTGATAGCTAAAACAAGGGGCAATAATATGAAAAGGTTCTCAGAACAATATCTGGTCCAATGGATCAAAACGCGGCGAAGAAAACCTCTCATCCTCCGTGGTGCGCGGCAGGTTGGAAAGTCCACGCTTGTAAGGCAGTTTGCCAACCAACAGAATTTGTTGTTGAATGAAATAAATCTGGAACGACATCTTGAGTTGAACAAGGTCTTTGCGACGCT
>JAHIKR010000184.1 GCA_018897415.1 Pseudomonadota bacterium | reverse complement strand
TTTGGCCTTGGTTTTCATCTCGAGCTTTCCACAAGACCTGAAAAGTCAATAGGAACAGATAAGCAGTGGGAATTAACTACAGATGGTTTAAAATCGGCGCTTGATTCCTACGGCATGGAATATAAAATAAACGAAGGTGATGGTGCATTTTACGGCCCGAAGATAGATATGCACATAAAAGATGCTCTTGGTCGTACATGGCAATGCGGGACTGTGCAGCTTGATATGTCTCTGCCTGAAAGATTTGATCTTTCTTATATAGGAAAGGATAATGAAAAACACCGTCCCATTATGATTCACAGGGTAATTTATGGCTCTATTGAAAGGTTTTTTGGAATACTTGTTGAACACTTTGCAGGGAAGTTCCCTTTATGGCTGTCTCCGATACAGGTTGCTATTCTGCCAATTAATGATGAGCTTGTTTCTTACGCAAATTCTATAAAAACAGAATTTGAAGAGCAGGGGCTGCGGACTGAAGTTGACAGCAGGGCCGAAAGCCTTAACAAAAAAATTCGTAATGCTCAGTTGAACAAAATTCCTCTTATCCTTACAATTGGCAGGAAAGAAAGAGAAACCAGCACCCTTTCAGTAAGAACTCTGGACGGCAAAGTAAGATTCGGAATTACGCACGATGATTTTTTAAACAGAGTTCTTGCGAATATAAAGGGTAGAGAACTGGAATTACCAAATTTCTCATAAATATGTTTTGTTTAAGTAAATATAGCAATATTCTCGCTAACCGTTTGATCATTTTGAACGTTTCTAAGGCTCGTTCCGCTAAAATTAAAGAAATCGACCTCGTCCCGCTACAGGCGGGACTGCGGGACTCAAACAGCTTCAATTTTTACGCTTCACTTCGCCAAGAACGTTTGCAAAATTATCAAAATTGTTAGCTCAAATACCGCTTATATTTAAAATAATAGGAACATTATCTGGAAATCTAAAAAGAATTTATGGCAACAGATAACGCTGGCATTACCACCCACAAAATAAAATGGTGTGATCTTAAGTGTAAGCACGCCGACTTCGCTAAGCTGGAGGCAATGGACGGAAGCTGCCGGACCTTTCAGTCTTTATGGTGCAGCAAGCTTAAAAAACATGTTACAAAGAATTCGCCGTGTGAAGCATTATTCGGAAAGAGACGGCCCACTACCGGCTGGTAATATAGAGTTGACGAGCTTTAAAAAATTTATATACTACTGGCTTCCTGTAATAATTTACTGTCTTTTGATTTTTATTCAGTCATCTTATCCTTCCCCTGAGAGCATACCGGCTCTGCCTTATATCGACAAAATCCTGCATTTTATTGCCTATGCCATCCTTGGAGTCCTCTTTTTCAGAGCATTCAGAACACAACGATTCAAAGAAAGTATAAATATGGTAATAGTGCTCAGCATATTATCAGCATCTCTTTATGGTCTGAGTGATGAAGTTCACCAGTATTTTGTGCCATCCAGAAATGCTGATATAATGGATTTTTTTGCAGATGTGGCGGGAAGTATTTGCGGAGTATATATATTTAAATTGCTTGCAGTAAAATAAGCCGTTCTATTCTCCAATAATTTTTACAAGAGCTCGTTTACGTCTTCTGCCGTCAAACTCTCCGTAAAATATCTGTTCCCATGTACCAAAGTCGAGTTCACCATCTGTAACCGCAACAACAACTTCACGTCCCATTATCTGCCTTTTCATGTGAGCATCTGCGTTGTCTTCGCCAACATTATGTTTGTACATGGAGACAGGCTCATGGGGAGCAAGTTTTTCAAGCCAGACATCATAGTCGTGATGAAGACCGGATTCATCATCATTTATAAAAACCGAGGCTGTAATGTGCATTGCATTAACAAGAACAAGACCCTCTTTTATTCCGCTTTCTCTTAGACATTCTCTAACCTTAGGAGTGATATTTATAAATGCCCGTCTTGCAGGAACTTCAAACCACAGCTCTTTACGGAAACTTTTCATATGATTCCCCTCCGAAAAAGTAATTTAGAATTAAATTCAATAACTATCTTATTTCCCGTCATTCCTGCGGAGGCAGGAATCCAGAAGCACCGAACTATCCAGAAATACTGGATTCCCACTCCCCGATCAGGTCGAGGACAGGCTTCGTGGGAATGACGAGTGCCCGATACGATATTTCACGCATGACACGGCACCAAGTTATTAAATAACTAATCAGGTGGATATACTTCAGCCTTCAGTCTTCAGCCTATCCACCTGACCAATTACTTTATTAATTAATCCGTCAATTAGATCTTCAGCCGCATGTAATTCATTCGCTGAATTAAATTGAGACTCCAACTCTTGTAACAGGATGTCATGCCTTGATACAGATCCTCCGATTGCCTCATAATTTATAGATGGCCTGGAATAAAGCTGGTCTTCAAAAAAATAATTTGCCGGCCCTGAGGAGGTTTTTCGCCTGAAAGGCCAATTAATCTTTAAATCTAAAAGCTCTCTTACAGTTTCGAGGCATCCGTTATTTTTTAATAAGCTGTTTGCTGTTAATGGTCGATTAAGGCGTTTTGCCACTTCTTCAAAAATCGTGTTTAATAATTTAGCTTCAGTAATTACAAGTCCGTACGCATACCAGTTACTTGCTGTTTCTCGGACTATTTCTTTGAAAACTGCCGGAAGATTATTGTATGTGGGGCAGAAGTAAACCCTGCATGCCATGCCTCCGTAAAAACTTAGCCCCCTGAAATCTATGCTTTTGTTTTCGTCAAACAGCGGATGTAACAGACAACCTACGCGTGAATGTTCTTTTCCCACCAGACCGATGTAAGGGCAATGGTGAAAGTCGGGGAAAGGCCTTTCCTGCGGTTCTCTATCTTCGACTTCTTCCTTGAAGGCGAGTATGGCATCCATTTCTCGTTTAACGTGTGAGAAAGTGTCGGTACGCCATGTAAGCATTTCCATTATAGATTCGTACGATGGATTAACAACATTATATAAACCGCAGCATGCTCCGCAGGAAATTTCTTCATTTACTTGACAAAGATAAATCCCGCAGCGCACCTTACTATCGTTAGCATTAAAATTAGACATTAATAGAGGACTTTTTACTCAAGTTTCGTACGCACTAATTCCTATGAACCTTCTCTGGCAGGGCAGGTATTAGATAGTTTTTTAAAAAGCAAAATATGTTCGCTCTGGCTTTGGCAAGTAAATGAAG
>JAHIKR010000012.1 GCA_018897415.1 Pseudomonadota bacterium | reverse complement strand
TTACTGTCTCTATTAAAGCTATATTTTTTTTGATCCAGTCGTTAACAATTGTATCAACCTGAACCCCTTTTTCTCCCGCCAGCTTACGCAAAACATCCGCTACTTCCGGCTCAAGATATATGGGCAGATAAAGTTCAGCATTCGGGTGATAGAATTTCCCACGCTCTCCTTCTGAAAAATCATCACGCCTTACCTGCTCCTTAATTTCTTCTATCGTTGCCTTCTCCATCAGACTACTCATCATGGCGTGTTACAAGTACATATCGGCAAGGTTTTCAACAACCTTTCCCGGAGAAATATGTCTTTTTGTTGCATTCGATTTGATTTTTTCAAAGGTAGATTTTTCCAGCTTGATTGCGAGGTAGATCTTTCCCGGCGACTTCTTTTGAACCTGAAATTCAACTTCTTTCAGATCTGATTCGTCAAACAGATCTAGCGGGCTATTTTCGTCCCAGAAATCGCTTTCTTCCATTATCGTCTTAAATTTTGGAATGTTATTTTCTTTTTTCATAAAATTTCCTCTCTTTGTGATCCATATCTCTCGAAGAGATTACCAATGCTTTTTGACTTTGTTTAAAGATGAAAAATGAGAAAATATGGCGGCCATCCTTACTCTTCCCAAAACAATAATAGCCGGGCTCGCCCGTAATCCTGCTTTTGGGCCCTTTTATGAATAAAGGAGAAATGCAAAAACTCTCTTCAACCTCTTCCGGTAATAAACGGTGTTTAGTTTCAAGTTTATCGATAATTTCTTCCAACCAAATAAAATCGTTAATTTTCAAAATATTTCCAATTCATTGTGCCGATATAAGCGCCTCCCGGCTCTTCATAGGCATAAAAGTTATTTCAGATTCAATGTTCACCTCAAATCCTACTTCCTTAGTCTTATCCCAGAAGTCTGATAAGTCGTGCGTATCCCAAAAAATGCCAATTTCTTTATAAGACTTTGCTTTAGATAGAGAACTTTTACCTTTGCTCATATCTTTTCCTCTCAGCCTTTTCTCAGCTTTACGCTCTACGCTCTCAGCTCTACGCTCTCAGCTCTACGCTCTCAGCTCTACGCTCTCAGCTCTACGCTCTCAGTTCTTCGACGTATGGCATATAATACACCCGTATAAAGCGTCTGTGGGGACTGGAGTTGGCGACAAGAGGGTGTCGCTCGCATAATCCCACCGCATCAGCTTATAATAGTTTGTAGCATGAGCCCCATGACATGAAAGGCACATGATAACATCGGAGTTCAATGAAATCCCAGATAAAGCACTGTCGGGTATAGCCTGCCTGGCAAGAGGTGCGGTCAAACTATATGATCCGGTATTCGGGGTATTATATTCTGAATACTCGCCGCTATTTGGCAGGACAATATCACTCGGATGTCTCAACCATGGTGAACCAGTAGCAGTATTAGTTATATCACTTCCTACAGCTCTTGGGCCATGGAAGTTTCCATGACATTCTGCACAAAGCCCGCTGATAGTGTTGCCACCAGGGTCTGGATACGTGGCTTCTACACCATCTGAGGCACCCTTATACTCATTATGGTCGGCTGCACCGGAGGTAGCCTGCCAGTCTGAGTCTTCTCCGCCTTTTACCTTGTACAGAAATCGGTAACTCAGACCAACAGAACCACCTTGACCAGCCTCGCTGATGCTACCGAACTTAAGAACACCGTCATCGGTATGGTGGGCGCCTTTCATAGCTGCCCAGTCGCCTGTGACCGATCGATCACCGTGGCAGCCGTATGCGCCGGCACAGGTAAAATTTGGAGTACCCGCAGCATCAATACCGGTAGTATTCTCGTCTCCAGGCGGGGTGCTCAATCCGGTGTTCTCAACGTTGGCAAGCTGTTTTACGTTATGGCCGAATGTGTCGCTACCACCCACTTTTGTAATATGATAAAAATTACCTGCTGCGAGATCTGTGGTGTTTGTGTGATAAACTTGGGGGATATCTGAAGATTCTATAGGTTTGATGTTAAGAGCACCTACCTGACCGTGACAGCCGAAACAGGTCCCCCTTGTCAGAGACTCCTTCGGGCCTGTACCGGGGGCTTCCGGGTTTGCACTACCGTAATCTGCCATATCAGCCCCACCCTGGCTGTTGTGCATGGTATGGCAATTTGAGCACAGGCCAGTCACCTTGGCCTTAACCTGGCCGTAAAGCACAATAGAAAAAATTATGGAAAGTATAAGTATCAATGACTTTTTCATTATTCTTTCCTGATTACAACTTCCCGTAATAATTACTCAAGTTTCGCCCCCATCTATTTATCAAAAGAGTATTATAGAACGTCTTAACCACCTAACTATAAAAAGCAATAATCATACCAGAAATAGTAGTTTTATAATAAAAGCCATAAAATCAAATAGTTAAACAATCAGCGAAAAGTGCTTACCCAAAACAAAGTAACAATATTTGTAAAACTGTTTAACAATATTTATAACTACTCAGGTTGTTGGGTTCACGGTTCACGGTTCACGGTTGGTTGCCTCGTTCAATTTTCACCTGCCCGCAATGCTCTCGCTTGCGAAGCGGGCGGGTCGCTCTCTAACCTTGAACCTTGAACCATTGAACCGTGAACCTGAGCAGTTACCAATGCATAACATAATTGTATTTAGGTTACCACGGCAAATGAATGTCTGCGCCAGGATAAATACTTTTTTCAGAGCTTGTAATAAGAACCGTTGATGTTGTTTCTTCGGTATGAAGAACAATTAGTGTGCCGAAATCAACCGGAGTTAAGTAAACATCTCCTTTTGTTCCCGGATCAAGCCGTTTCTTTTCCTGGTAAAATATACTGTACCTCTGCCCTGCCTTTACACCGTCTATATTCCCTTTATCTATAAAGGCCACAGTGTTATCTCCTATGATACTTGCATGCTCCTCTGATACAATTATCTTGCCTTTAAGTTCTTTTTTGCTTTCAGTCAGTATAATTTTTGGCGACCTTTTTACATAAGGTATTAAAAGATCATTGACTTCAATAGCTCTGAATGACCCAACAACACTGGCTACAGCAAATTTCGGCTCAACTTTTGTAATTTCAACAATGCCTGTCAGATAATGCTGTACCCCAATATAAGAATTTGTACTCCTGTCCCTTAATGGTTTCAAAGTTCTATATACTGTAAACTTGCTGCCCGGAATAAAAGATGTGTTTTCATTTGGCCGTATATATACCAGGTCACCTTTGCTGATCATTTCTTTATCATCTTTGACTTCGAAGATAGTCCCGCTTGGAGTTGCTGGGTCCTTCTTAATGAACCCAATTTTATCTATTGAAGAATAAAAATAATACAGAGGTTCTTTTTCTATTACAACCTCTTTATCTAAGTCTTTTTCAACCCATTTATCAACATCCTTACGCTGAAACAAACGTATGCGATCACCCGGGTAAATACGGTGAGGATTGGCAATCTGGCTGTTTTCACTCCACATATCAGGCCATTGCCATGGTGAATCAAGAAACTGGCGTGAAAGATCCCAGAGCGTATCTCCTTTCTGGACGGTATAGTAAACACCTGCCTCGTGTTCGACTGAAGTTTCGCTTTCCTCAGCATAAGAGCTAACTGAAAAAGCAATAATTGCAGCAAGCATGCTTAAGCACATAATCAACCGGAATTTTGTATGATAATTCATAAAATACTCCAATCTTTTGAAAATATATCCGCAATTATTATAAAATAATTATAAGTACTCAGGTTGGTTAGTCTGAAGACTGAAGACTTTTAGGGAAAAGACTCCCAGAAGCCAATATTTTCTTAAAACGGCCGGAAATTTTGTCCTAAACATAGAGAATAACACTCAGGAATCATCTGCTTCCTTCAGCCTATAGCCTTCAGTCTAACCACCTGAGTTGTTACAAATAATTAATAACAATTATATCTGTAATTTGTCAAGATATTCAACAGTAAGGGTTCGGTCAAAAATAAATTGGTAGAATTTGCGCCCAAATTTGCCAATAAAAAAAGCCCCTATGCCGAAAGGCATAAGGGCTTTTTATATGATCTATGGAATGTAATGAGTGTATTATGAATGCATTACATCATTCCGCCCATTCCGCCCATTCCGCCGCCGCCCATTCCACCATGCATAGCAGAGGCAGCAGTTTTTTCTTCTGGTTTATCAGCAACCATAGCTTCTGTTGTAAGCATTAATGAAGCAACACTACCGGCATTTTGCAGGGCAAAACGGACTACCTTGGTAGGATCTATAACACCAGCTTCTATCAGATCTTCATATTTTTCGGTTTCTGCATTGAAGCCAAAAGCACCTTTGCCTTTCTTTACTTTATCAATCACAACAGACCCTTCGTGGCCGGCATTGTTGGCAATCTGACGAAGCGGTTCTTCAATAGCACGCATAACTACCTTTACACCAAGTTTCTGGTCAGCTTTAATTTTCATCTTATCAAGAGCTTCCAGGCAGCGAACGAGTGCAACACCGCCACCAGGCACAATCCCTTCTTCAACAGCAGCACGGGTAGCGTTCAATGCATCTTCAACACGAGCCTTCTTTTCCTTCATCTCGGTCTCAGTTGCAGCACCAACATTAATGA
>JAHIKR010000183.1 GCA_018897415.1 Pseudomonadota bacterium | reverse complement strand
TGCCAACATACTGAAACAGAATGGATGGTCTAACAACAATATCAGACTCATGGTTAATGATGAAGCTTCGAGTCGAAACATCGGAATTGCCCTCGAATCCTGGCTTACTAAGGCGGGGCGCAATGACATTATCCTCCTTTTTTGGGCGGGACACGGCTATCCTGATCCGGAAGATCCTGAGAAAGTCTACTTCGCGTGTTACGACACAGACATAAACATACCCTCGACAGGATTGCGGATGGACCGCGTTCGTGACTTCCTGGAGGAACGGCAAGTTCGGAATGTAATTGTACTGGCTGACACGTGTCACGCAGGCAAATTAATTACCCGCGGGGAAAGAGGTGTGGCGGTAAGGCCATACATCGAAAAGGTCAAGAAAGAACAAAACATCCCAAAAGGCTGGGTATTTATGGTTGGCGCTGATACTGACCGTAAGGCTATCGAAGGAAAATCATGGAAAAACGGAGCATTTACACACTGCCTCCTAAAAGCATTTGGTGGAGCCGCCGACGGTTATGAAAGTTCTGGCCCGAAAGACAACAACATTACATTAGGTGAACTAAGGGCATATATGACTTCTGCTATGCCAGAGGAAACTCTGCACGTACTCGGGGTGGCTAAACATCCCGTCATAGTAACTTCAACTGGTGATCCTCTAATCTGGGAATTGCCACTGTTTGAAAAATAATATTTTCGTAAAAGTCACAACTTTGTATTAAAACCATACTTATTTGTTCCCTGCTATGGACGGCCAAAGGTAATAAAAACCCGTACGAAGGGAAGTTACGGAGTCCAGTACGCCCAGATCAATTAGTGACAACCCTTGACTCCCTAACCTGGTGGTAGATGTATTATATATATTGTCGTTTGGGTATCTGGTTCTGCGATAAACTATTACTTTGCAGTCTTCATTAAGTCCAGCCAATTCCTTGGCTTGCATGATAGCGTCGTTTAAATATCCAATTTCATCCACAAGCCCCAGTTGTAAAGCCTCCTTTGCAAGATATACTCGTGCAGAAGAAATATTAGATAAAATATTTTGATCAATTTTTCGGTGCTTGGCAACAAGATTTATAAATCTTCCACCCAATTCATTAATAAGGTCTTGGAAGATTTTCTGCTCTTCTTCAGTGCTCTCTCGAAAAGGGAATCCCATGTCCTTGTTTTGACCAGACTTGATTACCTCGATGTCCAAGCCAATTTTACCCATAAGATCGGTTACTTTTGGCCGCAGGAAGATTACACCTATAGATCCTGTGATACTTGTAGGGTGAGCTATAATTAAATCAGACGGAAGGGAAACATAGTAACCGCCGGATGCAGCTATGTCCATCATGGCAGCAACGACTTTAGCTCCCGTTCGTTTCTTGAAAACCATTATTTCGTGATAGAGGATATCAGTTGCGGTGGTGGAACCACCCGGCGAATCGATTTTTAGGAGAACCGCTCTTATTTCCTCGTCTTTTTCAGCTATCCTGAGCTGTGAGACGATTTCCTGGACCATGCTTGGCATGTCGCGAAGCACACCCTTCTTAGTATTATCCGAGATAATTCCTCTAACCGGGATAATCAATACTTTACCTTTTTCTTTGCCTTGGAGAGTGAACTCCTGAAGTGGGTCCGAAGCGTCGGTAAAGAGCTTCATAGGAGCCACACATCCGTTTACAATAACAGCAATGGCCATAAGAATGATCATAAAATATATTCGCATAGATATATACTCCTGTAATTTTGTGGATACCCCTAAATAACTCACGCTTGTCTGCGTGCTGACACACGCACAGGCAGAAAAATCTGTGCAATCTGCGCCTGCCCCGTTCAATGCTTTTTCTTTTTTATTTAACTGGGGTAATCTGTGGATTAAAAAAACAATACAACAAATTGTTCTTCATTTCAATAACAAACTCCCATATGGGTTTAGGCAAATCAGTCCTTTTTTGAGTTTTCTGCTTAACTCTATTTCGAGTTTTGACAATCTATATGCCCTCTGCTACCCTACCCAGAATACAAATGCGTTCTGCCTCTTAAAAACAGAAGAGATTAACGCTCAAACACCCTGAGCTTTAAGATGTAGCGGTTTAAACTGATTAATCAAATTCATTATTGCTCCAATAAAAAGACGATGGTATAGGAAAGCACGTTCTATGTCTATTTATCTGAAGTGACAACTAAAAGTTAAGGAAGCAAAATCAATGAAAGACGAAAAAGGTTTATATTATCATCCTTTCCCTCAAAATAAAAAAGTCCGCGTGTATGTGAGTGGATCGGAAAACGATATATATTTCAGGCTCTGGAATTCAGATGACCCTGATCTCTGGACAGATCATAAATGGGTGCCTTACGGTGCAATTAAACAGGCTACAAATATGTATAAAGGCAAAAACTTTGACCCAAACCGGGTATACGACATCGAAGTAGCAAAAGAACTTATCAAGGAAGATAATGATTAATAAATTCGCTATAAGAGGTGTGGAAGTTCAAGATTATTGTTGAAAGATAGTGATTTTGGTTTAACAAATCGATTAATAATAATTCCGTGACCCTTTCCGAAATTCATAATTTTCCCGGGATTAAATTTTCCTCCTAAATATGCTTTTCTAAATCCGGATTTATCCAGCAGGTATAGTATAAAACTCATATGCCCGGAATAACCCGTGTCATCGATTTGCTGCATTTTAGATATTGTATAGTCGGCTAATTCTATAGCCTGACGATGGACAACAGGCTGATTTTGATTACACTGTTTTATTGAATATATCCTTCTGCAACTGAACGGACGAATATCATAAATTCGACATGTATTATCTTCTTTAAGAAATGCGCATTTTGCAAGAATACCTCGCTCACGTTCTGCTTTGTTTTTATCCAGCTTTCTTCTTATTTTAGCCTTTAGTTTTTTTTCAAAACTTTCCATGCGATTTTGTATTACAATTCCTTCCATTGTTGTAATATCGACATTCCCGACATAAATGCAGCAATAAGCACAGCCGATTTTACAAGCAGCGGATTTTTTGAATTCAGAAACAGAATTTTCAAAATCAGAATAGATCTCCGTTAGCATTTCAATTGGATGCACTTAGTCTCATCTCCCGAGAAATGATAAATATTTCAGACAGGATTACAGGATTGACTTGATTTTATAAAAAAAAGAGTTAATGCAGATCCTGTATATCATAAATTCGTATCCTGGAAATGGCTTTTCATTTCAAACCCCGTTCCAAATCTATAAACGGCCAAATGAGTATTGAATGTATAATAACAAAGATGACAAACCTTGATACTGAACTATTATTTAAATCCAAAAAATAATTTTGATGAAGTGCTTTTTTAAAGCCTGATCGAATCGGCATATAATTATATGTTTTTACAGGATTTGGGCTCTGTTGATTAACAGGAAATTAAAAATCTTGTTTATCCTGTTATCCTGTCTAAAAATATGATCTGTAATTCTAGCCCTCTTTTGCTATGCCTATAATTGTCACCTCAACTTTTCTTTTTCTGGCTTTATTATCATGATTGATAACCACAACCTGCTGCCATGTTCCTGTGATTAATCTACTGTTTCTGACCGGCAGGGCAATAGATGGTCCTAATAAGGCGGCCTGAACATGGCTATGGCCGTTTCCATCATGCCAGGCCTTTTCATGCTCATATTCCAAATCAGGAGGAGCAATCCTGTTAATAGCGCGTCTCAAATCTTCCACCACTCCGGGCTCAAATTCAATTGTAGTAATAGAACCGGTCGATCCGACAACTGAAGCATTTAATGTCCCGTTTATTATTTTGGATTTTTCAATCAGTCTTTGAAGTTCATGGCTTATGTCAACAATATCAATTCCTGTTTTCAACTGAACATTAACCTGGTCAAAAAATATCGTTGAGATGTTCATAAATATACTCCCTAACCCGGATAAACCGGAAATCCCTGCCCGCCATCGCAAGGCTCAGGCAAGGCAGGCGGGCGAAGCACAAAATTCGAAATTCGAAACCCTGGCCCAGACCGTGTCTACAGATTAGTAGACTGATTCCCTGGCTTAAACCGTAAAGCGCGGTACATACCAGAGCAGGATAGCACGTAGCACCAGGGCGGGCAAATCCAAATACTAAATGCTCAAATGTTCAAAACTGTAGGAGCCGTCTTGAACGCGATTAAATCTGCCTTCGGCGGACACTAAATACCCCTACCAAGCGGAAATATAGTCGTAGGCCTTTTAGTCTTAAAATTAATTACTATAATCCCTGACACCACAAGTATCAAAGCTATTATGATATTAAGGGTAATGGGTTCATTAAGAACTATTCCGCCCAGTATAACTCCAGCTATGGGCATAATAAAAACAAAAGAGTGAAGTGCTGTAGCTCCATATTTCTGAAGCATCTTATTCCAGGCCACAAAACCAAAAGCGGCAGTAACAAGGCTTTGATACAACATAGAACCCACAATTTTTAAATCAATGTATGTTATCATGCTGGTATCCCACAGAAAACCTTCAATAAAAAAGAAAGGAACAGAAAAAATCATGGGATAAATTACAATATGAAATGCTTCAAAATTATCTATTATTCTTTTAACATAAATAATATTACACGCCCATAAAAAGGCGGCAGCAAGAATAATAAGATCTCCACTCTGAAAGTCTGCTGCCACATCTTTCTCAAGAAAAACAAAGGCAACACCTGTAAATCCTATAATCATGCCTATTATTTTCCGTTTTGTAATCCGGTCTCCTGGTATAAAAAAATGAGCCAGAAAAAGCACAAAAAAAGGTAAAATATTAACAACCAGAGTCGCACGGGAAGCATTGGTTTTGCTTAACCCTAAATAAAACAGGGATAACTGAACAGTAAAAATCATCCCTATAACAAAAAGCTGATAAATCTGCCCCTTCCTGATATTAAATGAAAGCCCGCTTGTCTTTGCCCACAGACAAATCGCTATTGAGGCTATGGTGAAACGGAGTCCGGCTGTTGTGAAAGTGCCCAGTCCGAAAAGGCTGATTTTAATGGCAACAGCATTGGCCCCGAAAAGAGTGCATAAAAATACAGTATAAATGCAGGCTAAAAAGGGGAGTTCACTGTTGTTTGGTGGATTTTTTATCATTTAAAAAGACAAGTTTGACGGCTTCGTTATTATGAGAATAGCTATATCGAGTTAACAGGAGGTATTATTCGTAGGGGGTGTGTCTTTATACCATGAGCCTTTTTTGATCTTTTCGTTAAATTTTTTTAAAATATATTTTTGGGGGAAATCTGAATGTGAAAGGTATGAAAGGGAGCTGCTTAAAAAGGAACCCTGTATTTCTTTCATGATTTCATCTTTTTCTTTTTCATTAATAAAAATGCGCTCTCTTTTCTGCTCAAAAAGCAATTTTTCACCGAGAATCTTTCTAATTTCTTCAATATTTAATGACGGGGAGCCATCCTCTTTAAGCAATGAGTCGTTGGTTGGAATTTCTATTCTGGCAATCAATGAAACAAACCATCTATCACCAGCCACTTTTCGGGAACTATCATATAATTTTAATTCCAATCCGTTCTCAAGATCAATGGTTTTTATTAATACTTCACTCATAAACTTCCCTGTAAAAATTGGGATTATAATCTGGTTTCAAAAATTATTGGTGATCCCACGGGGAATTGAACCCCGGTTTCCGGCGTGAGAGGCCGGCGTCCTGACCGCTAGACGATGGGACCTTTGGATATCTAACTGGAAAGTGGGAGCATGATTATAGAAAAGGCTTTACTTTGTCAAATATTATTTTGTAGAGACCGTTTCAAAACATCCCCTTTTGTCCGATCTCTATGTCAGGCTCAAATTTTGGCACGCAGTGAAGCTTTAGCGCTATCCTCGAAATACTTCGAGTATTCCTGCGGTTATAATTTTCGCCTTCCTTGACCTCAAACAAAATTGAAAGTTTTGAAACGGCCTCTATAGATTTGAATACTTCTCGATCCTCTTGCCCTTTCTGTAGCCAAAAACAAAATATATTATACATCCGATAAAAGGGATAAGAGCAATCACTCCCCACATAAACTTATATGCCAGTTTACCAAAATCCTTCTTAGCTATATCAAATATAGCCAAACAGGTTATTACGTAAAAAAATATGCCGACACCTACAAAAAATGTTGTTGTATTCAATTTTATCCTTTCAATAGTTTTGATAAACTCGTAAAAACTCGAAAATCAAGTCGCTCCCGCGAAGGCGGGAGTCCATAACAACCTGTAATTACTGGATTCCCGCCTTCGCGGGAATGACGGTTAAGGGGTATGTTGGACTTTTTACGAAGCCGTCAGTAGTTCAGATATTTTTAAAATAGTATCCACATAATAGTTACTATTGTTATAATGGTGAATGACCTTATATGCGCCTTTTCTGTCTATTCCTGGATGCCATCCGTAATGACCAAGATATGTTGCTATACTTATTATAGCATCAGCATGGTTAAAAAGATCAACTCTTCCATCTCCATCTCCATCTTTTGCAAATGCGAGGATACTGCTTGGCATGAATTGAGCTATACCCAATGCCCCCGCAAAAGAGCCATTAATCCCGGCCGGATCTATTCCCTCTCTGTTTACATATATAATAAAGGCCTTGAGTTCAGAATAAGCCCATTTTGATTTTCTTTTCGACCAATTATTAAATTCTTCCCTTGTAAGACTACAAGAGCTTGAATTCTTATCCCATACTATATCGCGGATGTTTAAATCAGACAAAGAAGATAGTGTTGAAAGAGTACTTAAAATGGATCTGTTCCCTACTACTTTTCCAAGTCTTGTTTCAACCAGAATTATAGCAGTTATAATTTTTTTGTCCACGCCGTATATTCTTTCCGCCCTTGAAAGCTCCGTATTATATTTCCTCATATATTTTTTTGCCTTCTTAATTGAGCTTTTGGAAGTAAACTGGTCGTAATTTAATTTGGCCTCTCTATGCACGAAGTATCCGGAAACACCTTTAAAATCAAAATAGACCTCCGGCCTTTTGTATAAATCCTTTATCATGTCTTTATCAAAACCTTCTTTAATTAGTCTTTCTTGCAGGGATTCAAAATATACTTTGCTATTATCCGCAATAGCAGGGTCTTGAATGCATGGCATGATACTTAACATCATTAAACCTGTAAGCAGAACTATGATTCTCAAGTTTTGCACCCACTGATTCCTATGAACCTTCCCTGGCATGGTATTAGATAGTTTTTTTAAAAAGCGAAATATGTTCACTCTGGCTTTGGCAACGGCACCCCGCCCGCCTCGCCTGAGCGAGAGCGATGGCGGGCAGGCATACCCACCCCGCCC
>JAHIKR010000182.1 GCA_018897415.1 Pseudomonadota bacterium | reverse complement strand
TGGTATTTCTCACAAGCTGAGTTTGCCCTGTATGCTTAGATACATAATCTTTTTTGAAATATTAATGTTTCAAGTTTCGCACCCCCTCTATGCAGCAAAAGCTTTAAGGGGGCAGGTATTAGATAGTTTTTTTAAAAAGCAAAACATGTTCGCTCTGGCTTTGGCAACGGCACTATACCCACCCCGCCCGCCTCGCGTTGCGAAGCATTGCGGGCAGGTCAGTTTGTAAGGAGCGAGACATGCACGGCATTTTATCCCTGGTGAAAGACCTTCTATGTGCCTGTCCTGGTCAAATCCCAAGGTATAGTGGTTTAGAATATCAGTCATATTATTTTGCTTTTTAAAAAAACTATCTAACACCTGGCCCATAAAGCTTTTGTTCTATAGAGGGGGTGCGAAACTTGAGTAAGTTTATTAAATTACAGTTGTGAGTAGTATTGCTTGCCATAAACCGCGAGAATGATCGTGTCTATTATTACTATCTTATTCATTGCATCCTCCTTACTGATATGCGGGATTCTTACTCCACGAGATATCAATGTCTCTATATTGTTTTTATTCAGAAGCTCCTCAAACTTTACTGCTTTTTGAAGGTCTTGAAAATATAATTCCTTTTTGTCCAAAAGGAACTGCAATATATTTCTGTCATCTTTAAGTCTGTCAAAAAAGTCCAGTATAAAATCCAGGCAGTTAAAAAAATAATTCTCTTCAACTTTTATCTTTTCAAAGAAGGAACACAGGAACTTAATCTTGTTTTCAGAAAATTCTGACCTTGTATTTCTCAATCTGACTTTTACGGAAATTTTACACTTTTCCGTGACAAATTTGTCTATTGCTTTAAGAAGCTTTTTATTAAGTTTTTTTGAAATATTAAGACGGAAGACAAATTGCGCTGCAGATAATTCCGGGACAAAAAACTTTAATGAGCCTTTACCTTCAGGAAGATGTATCTCTGTTTTTAATTTTTTATTTAAAATATAATTCAGGGGCTTTTCTTCATCTTCTTTTTTAAAATCTTCGCTTTCAAGAAATTCTTCAAGTTTAATTTGCATTGACTCGTCAGGAAAAAATAACAGCTCAATCAGGGAATCCCTTTCGCAATTGTGTTCGTCATTGATAATTTCTTCAAGTTCATTTATAGAAGGGTTTGAAAAAGTGGAATCAATATAGTGCGTAATGTCATCACTTAATACAAAGCCCTCCCTAAAAATCTGCTCAATCTTCTCGGCAAGTAACAAATATTTTCTATCATCAGGTTTAACTTTTTGCATTTTGTATACTTTTTTAATCCACAGATTACGCAGATTACACAGATTTTCGTGAGTTGTTGGGTTAAATTCCCCGAAGCTTGCTTCGTTCCTGTCATTCCCGCGAAGCTTGTCCTCGACCCGATCGGGGAGCGGGAATCCAGTTTTTCTGGATTCCGTGTCAAGCACGGAATGACAAAACATGTTATCCTTTGATACCCCGTAGCTTGCTGCTGGGTAGTTCATTTAGATTTTTCTCTTGAATATATACAAATTAATTTATAATATCAATTTCAAAAAGGAGGTAGAAAATGAAACCAAATTATTTGAATAACTTTGTTATTGTTTTGACAATAGTTACCATTCTGGGATTTGGAACAAATGCTTTTGCCCAGCGAGAAGCAGGATATTGTCGTAACGTGTGTCTAAATCAGAACGCCGGACAAAACAGATTCTGTAGAGATAATTGCGGCATAAACAAGTTGAGTGAAGAGCAAATTAAGGTAATAAATGAACAGCGAAAGGCTTTCTTTGATGCAACAGAAGATCTAAGGCAGGGACTATATGAAAAGGAAGCCGAGTTAATGAGTGTACTTGCCAAGAAAGCTCCTGATGCAGAAAAAGCAAAAGCAATTCAGAAGGATATATCAGATCTCAAATCCCAACTGCACCAGAAAAAAATTGATCATATTATAAAAATGAAAAAGATAAATCCCTATTGTGGCAGGAAAGCTTGTGGGCTAAGGAATAGGGATAGAGACTGCTGCTGGTAAACTAATGGTAATTGTGTGCAATTACCATATATCTCTATCAACGGACAATGCATTTATTGACCCACTGGTTTGCAATAGACTTTAATTCCATTAGCTCATAATCCTGATAAATATCAGAATTATCCCTGAAGAGTTCAGGATGCAGAACATCTGTTTTACTAAATTGCTGCAGCGCATAAAGCCTTGAGCCTTCAAGCCAATAACTTATATTATTAAAAATACTTTCATTCACCAGTGATTTAACGCAGGTAGTCCGGAACTCATAGTCTATATTTGATTCCTTTATTATACGTACACTTGAAAAAATGTCATCCGTGCTGCAATCGTCT
>JAHIKR010000181.1 GCA_018897415.1 Pseudomonadota bacterium | reverse complement strand
GTTTCCGGTAAACACCAGGAGCCTCATAAGGTTTTATGACCAGATGGCTTGCAAATATTCTGTTCCTGATATCCTTTTCAGCCATTCCGGCCAGAATCACAATATTTTCGGATTCAGCCAGTTTTAATAGCTCTTTTGTTGAAGGCCCTGGTACTGGTTCTGCCGCATAAATTATTTCTTCCTTGGTACTATAACCCGTAATATTCATCTCAGGAAAACAGATCAGGGATGCACCCTTTTTTTTAGCTTCCTCTATCCACCTGACCATTTGATCAAGGTTGTGCCTGGTTTTATTGGCAGGTGAATTTGAGATTACTGTTGCAACGCGTATATCTTTCATAAGCAAAACTTATTATACCCTAAAGATCGAAGTGAGCCTTTATTTTGTACACCTTTGTTGAGGGCAGGTTGATTATCTCTTTTATACCGGTTTCTTGAGATATATTTTCGAGATTTTGCTCGATTTCCTCCATGCTTGGCGCAATAAAGGTAAACCAGATGTTAAATTCGTTGTCACGTTGATAATTATGCGTTACTCCATGATATCGGTTGACTATGGAGATAAAACGGTCAATTTTATCCTCTTTTACCTTTGCCGCACAAAGTGTACTCACGAACCCTAATTTTTCAGGGACAAAATTGCCGCCGATTCGACGAATTATTTTCTTTTCTTTCAACCTAACAAGTCGTTTTATAACATCATTTTCAGAAAGGTTCAGGTCATCAGCAATGGCAAGGTAGGGACGTGAGGTTATTGGGAAGTCAGACTGTATACGGTTTAGAATGACTCTATCTGTATCATCCATTGGAGGCATGTGTTTTTTCCTCTTTATTTTTCTCTATATAAATGCACATTAACTTTTCTATTTCTCGGACCGTCAAATTCGCAGAAAAATATTCCTTGCCACGTACCCAGCACAAGCTTTTCATTTTCTATTGCAACGAGTTCAGAAGCTCCGACAATTGTCGATTTTATATGGGCAGATGAATTCCCTTCAAGATGGCGATATCCAGCTTCCCAGGGAATGATTTTGTTTAAAATCATTAAAATATCGGCCTTAACGCTGGGGTCAGCACTTTCGTTAATCGTAACCGCTGCGGTCGTGTGAGGCACATAAAGCATACAAAAACCTTCTTTTATCCCAGAAGATCGAACCAGATCCTGTACCTCGGAAGTAATATCTATTAATTCTGTTTTGGATCTGGTTTTAACTTTAAGTATCATTTTGCCTTCAGAAAAAAAGGCCCTGCTTTTTAAAGCAGAGCCTTTTTTGAAACATTAGAATTTCAATTTTCAGATTAGACGCATCCGGTCGGTTTTGGAAGACCAGCCATCTTACAGGCTCCCTTACCAGGTCCTGACGGGAATAATTCATAAATGTGTTTCAGTTTAAAACCTGTAACCTTTGAAAGAACACGAACCATTGGTGCAATACCGTTCTTCTCATAATATTCCCTGAGCATGACAACAACCTTTTGGTGTTCATCATTCATCTCTTCAATACCTTCCTCTTTCTTAACATGCTGTACCCACTCATCACACCAGTTGGCATAGCTGTCGATAAATCCGTCTTCATCTACGGTAAACGTTTTTCCCCCAAATTCAACTGTTGGCATTTAAAAACCCTCCTTTATTAAATTATTAGATTATTTTTCATTCGGCCTACGGCCTTATAGCTGCACTTTTTTTGTTTATCAATAATAGATATCTTATTATTTAGTTAATGTCAATATGAAAAAAATATAAATATAAATATCATCTTAAAGTCTGATAAACTCATAAAAAGTCGAAGCTGTCAATATTCCTTTGGCATATTATCCAACTCTGTCAGTGTAAAAAGCGGACCATCTTTGCATACATATTCTTTTCCGATATTACATCGGCCGCATATCCCGATGCCGCATTTCATTCTCATTTCAAGTGACATTATTATACGATCATGGCCATATCCGAGTTTGTCAAGCACTGGTTGAGTAAATTTGATCATAATGGGCGGGCCGCAGATTAAAGCGTATGTATCTGCATCCCCAGGCGGCGCTTTTTGTTCGGTGATGGTCGGGACAAAACCGACATTGTATTTCCAGTCCGGATCATTTGTTCCGTCCACGGTGATATGCATATTTATATCATCACGGGTTTCCCAGGCAGCAAGTTCATCCCTGTAAAGCAGCATGCCGGGTGATCTAGAACCATATATAACATGAATCTCTTTAAAATTCATACGATTTACAGAATCGAGCATATATACAATTGAAGAACGTAGAGTAGTAAAGGCAAAGCCACCTCCGATTATTACCACATTCTTTCCTTGCAGGGTATCCCATGGATGGCCGCCAAGGGGCCCTCGAACACCCATAATATCGCCGGGCTTCATTGAATGGAGGC
>JAHIKR010000011.1 GCA_018897415.1 Pseudomonadota bacterium | reverse complement strand
GTGCAAAAATCGTAGAATCTACGTTATTTATTTTAAAGCCTTTTTTGCTGATCATTTCGCAGGTTTTTACAAGAAGTTTTATACTGTGAATGTCTTTGAATGCGGGATCTGTATCCGGGAAATGCTGGCCGATATCACCAAGGCCGGCTGCGCCTAAAAGGGCGTCACATAAGGCGTGGATAAGAACATCTGCATCTGAATGGCCATATAAACCCTTTTCAAAGGGGATAATGACCCCTCCAAGAACCAGCTCTCGCCCCTGAACAAGCCTGTGTACATCATATCCAATACCTATACGCATGTTATTTTTGGCATCCTTCACGACAAGTCAAAAGTAGTTTACACTTTGTTAATCTTGTATTTTGGCAGTGAAATTTGAAACTAGAAATTGGAAATTGGAAAAAATATAAAGATGTGGATGCGTTACCTAATTTCAAATTTCAAATTTCCAGTTTCGACATCTGCATTCAATTCGATAATACACGCTTTTTCGAAAAAAGTGTAAACTGGTGAATGAAGGATGCCTTATTTTTCTTTCTTTCTTTCATCGATCAACTTAACCATAACCTTATCTGCCTGATGCAGGCGACTGGCAATTACCTCAAACAGATGTTTTGCAACATCAGGATGTTTCTCAATCAGTTCATAAATCTTATCGCCCGGGAAACGTTTTATAATAGACCTTCCCTTTGAAATAATGCTGGCGGATCGAGGTTCTCCTGTAATAGCGGACATTTCTCCAAAATATTCACCGGGCTGCACAATTTCAGCTATTTTTTTGCCTCCCTTAACAACAATTAAAGCTCCCTGTATAAGCTTGAAAAAATCTATATCCTTATTGCCTTCACGGATAATCACATCTTTATCTTCATATCTTTCTACATCAGGATTTACAAGATATGCTGGCAAAGCCTCTTTGGTGATAGTTGTTCGTTTTAGAACTTCTTCAACAGAAGCTATTCCCTCTCTGATTTTAGTCAGGCCGGCGTCCCTCAAAGTAAGCATACCTTCCTGCATGGCTGTCTTTCTAAGTTGCTCCTCAGGAACGTTGGCATTTATCGCCTTGGCAACCTCGTCGGTTACTTCCATCAGCTCATATAAGCCGACTCTTCCTTTGTAGCCGGTTCCCTTGCATGTCGGGCAACCCTTTGGTCCATAAATTTTCAAATTCGGGATTTCCTCTTTGGAGAATCCCATACTCTCCAATTCATCGGGCTTATAATGATTTACCAATACCTTGCATTTTTGACAAAGCCTTCTGGCCAGCCGTTGTGATAATACCATGGTTACAGCCGAAGATAACATGTAGGATGGTATGCCGATATCTATAAGGCGCCCTATAGTTGAAGGGCAGTCATTTGTATGAAGGGTGCTGAAAACCAGGTGCCCGGTCATAGCCGCTTTTATGGCGATTTCTGCTGTTTCCAGATCACGAATTTCGCCTACCATTATGATATCAGGATCTTGGCGCAAAAATGATCTAAGAGCGGCAGCAAAGGTCATTCCCACTTCATCTTTAACATTTACCTGGTTTATTCCTCTGAAGTTGAATTCAACTGGATCTTCGGCGGTGAGTATTTTTGTATCTTCTGTATTAAGTTTATTAAGAATAGAGTACAGTGTGGTTGTTTTGCCGCTACCTGTCGGACCGGTTACAAGAAGAAGACCATATGGCCTTGAAATACATTTGTTAAGTGTTTTTAGAGTTTTTATCTCAAATCCCATCTTGGTTAGATCTACATTAAGTGAACTCTGGTCAAGAATACGCATTACAACGCTTTCACCAAAAAGTGTGGGCAGAGTTGAGACCCTCAGATCAACTGCCTTTTTTTTGCCAAGACGCATCTTGATTCTGCCATCCTGTGGCACACGACGTTCGGCAATATCCAAACCAGATAGAATTTTCAGCCTTGAAGTTAAGGCATTTTTAATACTGAGAGGCAGGTTCATAGATTTATAGAGAGCACCGTCCAATCTATATCTAACCTGCAGGGCCTTATCAAAAGGCTCAATATGTATATCGCTGATCCCGTCATTAATGGCTTTAATAAGAATGCCGTTAACAAGTTTGATAATCGGAGCATCAGAAGCAAGATATTGGGCATCCTCTTCTTCTTCCTTAGCGCTTTGCATCTCGATTTCACCTGCTGCTTCTGAGACCAGAGAACCAAAGTCATCAACAACAGTGAGCGGGACAGCTTCTTCCTCCTCTTCTTCTTTTAATCCATATCTATTATATTCTTCATCACTTATTTTGTAATATTTTCTGTAAGCTTCGACTATATCCTGTTCACTGGACACACTGACCTTTAAACCATGTTGGACATCTTTTTGCAGATTTTCAACAGCAGTCGTATCAGTGGGCTCTGCCATAGTGACTACAAGATTTTCTCCTTCGAGTTTTAAAGGGAAAGCCATATATTTTTTAGCTGCTTCGTAGGATAAAATCTTGAGGGCCTCCGGAGTCGGAGGATTTTTAGATATTATTACAGCAGGGTAATTATAAATGCGGCTCAGAACGCTTACTATGGTTTCTTCATCTATGTAGCCAAGTCTGATGAGTATGCTGCCAAGTCTTAGCGGATTTGTTTTCTGATAATTTAGTGCATGCTTTAACTGAGCGCTTGTAATATACCCCTCTTTACTCAGGAGTTCGCCGATTTTAGTTTTGCCGGCTCCTGATTGATCTCTTATGGTAGCTCTCAGGCTGGTTTTTGTTTTTGACACAGAACTGGTTTCCTGCGAAGAAAACGGATTTTTATTTGATAGTTGTTGTTTGTCCATTTTTTGTATAAATCACAGATAATCCACCAGCTCTGCCGGTGAGAATTGAAAAGGCTAAGCCGTTTCATGCGTTAATAGAAGACTATAAATCAGACAGGATTAACAGGATTTTTTGGATTTTTTATTTTTCTCAGTCTCCAGACGAGACTGAGAAAGCACAATCCCGCTTTTGCCATCTTTAAGCTAAACTCTTGCCGCTATTAGTCCAATTAGTTCCCCTCGAAGAGGGCTGTCACTTTTTGCCTTTCTTCAGGAAAGGCAAAAAATATCCTGTAAATCCTGTCAAATAAACACTAAAGTTGTTCAATATGGCCCCTTTTAGGGGACTTCCTCATACCACCGATTTTACCGGTGGTGGCTGATTCTTATTTCATACAGACCTTCCTGACCCTTATAAGATCGCAGCGCCCCTCAAAGATTTTTGCGATTCCATCACGTTTAAGTGTTTTCATGCCGTCCTTTATAGCCTGCTCTCTTATTTCTTCCATTCTCGCATTTGTCTGTATCAATCTTTTTACTTCATCGGTTCCCATTAACAATTCATATATGCCCATTCGGCCCTTATACCCGCTATTGTTACAGGCTTCGCAGCCATTTGCTTTATTTAAAGTCAAATCCGGCAAGTAAGGTATGTTTATATCTTTTTCGAATTCTTCAGCACCATATTCCCTGACAAGCTCATCATATTCCTCTTTAGAAGGATGGTATGCTTGTTTACAATTCGCACAAAGTGTTTGAACCAGGCGCTGGGCGAGAATACATAAAACAGCGTCTGCAAAGTTGAATGGGCATATATGAATTGT
>JAHIKR010000180.1 GCA_018897415.1 Pseudomonadota bacterium | reverse complement strand
TCCATATCAACATAACGCGGGTATTGAGTTACCTGAACCTCAAAATTTCCTTCTTCCCCTGATATATCTTTGACTTCTGATAGAGTAAGTAATTCTATATTGATATGCCTGCCGACTTCGACCAGTTTGGGCGAGATAATACACATGGAACAGTCATTGGTCGGAAAGGTTTTGTCCAGTTGGGACATGATTCCGCCAATGGAGGTAGATCTTTCAATAAGATAGACATAATAGCCTGAATTTGCAGCATCCAGTGCGGCCTGCATTCCAGCAACTCCGCCGCCGACAACCATTACAGCACCGATCTTTTCTTTTGACATTTGTTATAAGTCCTCTATAGCACTTATGTCTATCTGATTCATATTTATTCCCAAAGTCTGTTTATCAATGCCCATAGCCAGCCCAAGGAGCTGTGGGAATAGAATTGCTGGAAGATGATTGTTCATGCGTCGCTGCTCTATCATCATCTTCTGTACACTGTCAAATTGCAGATGGCACCAGGGGCAGGCAGTGCAGAGATAGTCTGCATTGGATTGTTTTCCATCAGCCAGTTTCTTTTCCGTCAGGTTCATTGAAAGATCGTCATTTATTCCAAGTACAGGCGCTCCGCAGCATTCAAGTTTTAATGCCCAGTCAATGCTCTTTGCTCCGGTCAGTTCCACAAGTCTATCGAAAATAACAGGCGCCACGGGATTGTCGAATTGCATAATATTGCTGGGACGCAAAACATGGCATCCGTAATGAGTGGCAATTTTAAGATCTTTGAAGCTTTTCGTTATCTTTTCTTTTAATGCATTGATTCCTATATCTGAATAAAGCGCTGACAGAAAATGTTTAATTCCAAGGTTTCCGTTGTACTCTAATCCCTCTTTTGCCAGTGTTTCATTAACTTCATCTTTAAGAAATGAATCTTCTTCCATATAGTGTTCTGCCATTTTCATGCTGCCATAACAGCATTTGCATAGCGTAATCACATTTAAGCCCATTCTTTCCGCCAAAGCCAGATTTCGCGCAGAAAAGAGTATAAATGTCTTAAAATCCGAATTTCTTAAGGGATAACCGCAGCAGTTAAACTCTTTAATATCTTCTATGTCAATGCCAAGTCCTGCAAGCACAGACCTGGCCGAGGCCTCATATTGTTGCACCCTGGCAGGGATGTTGCATCCAAGAAACAATGCGTATCTCATCATTTTATTTCCATTGAATTGTTAAAAGTCTCTTTAATTGCAAGGTTTTTCAGCTCATACAAAACATCAGTAACTTTTACGCCTTGGGGGCAATGCTCCTGGCATTGATAACATGTTACGCAATCCCACAGCATCTTTGAACCAAAAGCCAGATCTTTTAAACTCAGGCCGACAGAACGCATGATTTGATGCGGCAGCAGGCCGAGAGCCTCTTGCGGATTTTCATAATTACCCACTACCGGGCATACAGTGCTGCAATTCTGGCAGGAAAAACAATAGGAATAGGTAGTTGTCTGATAAGACAGATCTACTTTTTCCTTAAATTCTTTATTAATTGTAGTTAAAGAAATTACTTCATCAGGATTTTTCATTAACTCGCATTTGTCTGCAATAGCATTCCTTGTCAGGCTCATGGGGTTTGAATAATTATTAGAATCCAGTTTTTGTCGATTCAAGCCGCGATAAAAAGAAAAAGGTGAAAGCACAAGCGGTATTGGACTGCCTTTCTGAATGATTTCCTCTCTTACGTTAAACCACAACTCCCTGAGATTTATACCGACAGGGCATACCACTGTGCAGCGGTCGCAATTGGTGCATAGATAAATTCCTTCCTGAATGGCTTTAAGCTCATTTTCTTTTAAATTCTTGCCCGAGGCATAGGTTTTTAGAAATACAAGTTTTTCTGAAGGGAGAATATTTAAATTGCCTATTTTGTCAAAAGCCACAGCAACCGAACATCTAAGGCTGCAGGTCCCGCAGTGTGTACATGCATCCAGCTCCATTGCCTGTCTAGTCGCGATATTAGCAGGGTGTGATTTGTCTTTATCCATTACAGCGTTTGCAAGGAGGCTTATAGGGCTGGCGATAAAATGGAACATCTTGCTGAAAGGCAAATAAGCAAGGCCGATAAAGCATGCAAGGAAATGAATATACCAAAAAGCATTAACACCTCCCATCCGGTCAAGCCTTAGAGCTATTGGCTTTAAAAGCTTGGCTGCAGGATAGCCCATAATAGCCCATTCAGTCGAGGAGTGGCAGTCAGCACAGTTCATATTATGTAATTCTTTAGAGAGGGGGATAATCGCAGGATCAATCGGTACTTTAACATTTGGGGAAACCAAACCAAAATCCTTAACCCATAATTTTTCAAGCGCCAGTATCTCTTCCTCATCATCAAGGTCGGAATAATTTTCCACCATATCCTGGAATTCAGTATATGATGTTATTTTTATACCTTCCAGGAGTATGCCTGAAATCATAATAACAGCCAGAATAATTATGGCATATAGGTCCATGGAGTTGCTTTTGAGGCGTGGTACTTTCAGAATGAAACGCCTGTAAACGGCGATCATCAGGCCGGCTAAAACCATAATGCCAAAAAAATCCCTGAGAAATAAAAACGGATTTACAGTGGAATAATATCCTTCGAAAAGAGGTGAGGTTATAAAAGAGTCAAAGGCATGCATCAAAAGCAGCATCATGAATCCGGTAAATATGAGCATGTGCATAAGCCACCGGAGGAGGTCTTCTTTCAGAATTCTTCTCTGCAGCACAACGTCCAGTATGAAAACCTTAATAAGAATAAGAATTTTTGGGCTGAATATAACTCCCAGTATGCCCTTTATTGCCGCTGATATTCTTTCAGATGTCGTAAAATTTTTAGACGCAATGCCTATTTTTCGAGAGAACCATGTGGAAACCTTGTAGATCGTTCCAATAAGGAAGACAAAAATAGAGGTATAAAGAAGAACGGTAAACAACATGCAATTGCCCTCCCCAATTAGTCGGTTTTAAGCACCATTTCAAGCACTGGCAGGCCGGATAAGACAGTTTCGTATAATTCCATCAATAAAATTTAAGGACTTTTTAAAGGTTTCAAGTAAGCAAAATAGTCTTATATACCAAATATAAGAATTTATACAAGACCTAACCTGTGTTTCTCACAAGCAGTATCTAAGGTTTAACCATATCCTTGTGAGATTTTTAAAATGTTTTGAAGGGCTTACATATTTATGTTATAGAATAACAAGTAAATATGATAAATACTGGCAGCGCCTTTTATTAAAACCTAACCCGGATAAACTGGAAAAGTGTCTAAACCAAATATTATTGTGATCTGTGGCCCAACCGGTTTGGGCAAGACTGCTGTTTCAATTGAACTCGCTATAGATTTGCATGGAGAGATTATTGGCGCCGATTCGATGCAG
>JAHIKR010000179.1 GCA_018897415.1 Pseudomonadota bacterium | reverse complement strand
ATTTATTTTCCGCCAGAAAAAACACGAATTTTAGAGCTAAGAAACTAAATTAAGCATAAAGCATATTTGCCCCTAACACAAAGAAAATAGAGTTAGATATGGGAAAATGTATAAATCATCCTGACCGCGAAACAGAACTCATGTGTTCTAAGCATAATATATATTTGTGCGAGGAATGTTTTGTATGCCGTGATCCTGAAATATATTGCAAGTTCCGGACTTCATGCCAGATATGGTTTATAAGTCAATCATCTGATGAAGAATGGGGCAATAGCGAAACATGAATCAGTGCGCAGCCGGCTTTAGCGCTGCAGTAATAGGGGAAGGATTCTGAGAAAGATAAGAAGTTTTATAGTTTTTATGTTTTGGGAAAGCTTCTGTCTTTAATCTGTTCAAGTGATTCTTTAGCGGTGTATAGCACTGTAAATTTTTTCTCTAGAATATTGACCAGTTGAGCCAGTTTTTCTTGTTCCATGGGTTTAATGCGAATGTAAACATTTCTGTAACCTTCATCTGCGAGATCATAGCTGGTTAAAATGCTAACCATACGACCGCCAAAGCTTCGAATTACATCGCCTACTTCTTTAACCGATCCAGGCCTATCTTCTAAGCAAAGGGCAAACTGGACATTGCCTTTGTAAACTCCTGAAATATATATCAGCGCTTTGAATATATCTGTTTGGGTAATAACTCCTATCAGATTTTGTTGATCATTTACTACCGGAAGCCCTGAAATTTTGTTTTCGAGCATCAAGATGGCTGCGAATTCTACAGTTTCATCTGGTTTAACGTAGACAACATCCTTTGACATAGATTCCTTAACCTTGATTTCTGATAAAAGATAATTTATTTCATATATATCTAATGTGGTCGCTGTTGATGGACAGGCTTCTTTTAAATCAGTATCAGTAACGATTCCTACTAATTTCCCCTTTCGGACTACAGGGAGACGACGGATATTGTTTTCTTTCATGAGAACATAAGCCTTCATCATAGAAGTTTCCTCGTCAACCGAAATTACTTGATCTGATATCCATCCTTTAACTAACATAATATCTCTCCTCCGACCTTCTTAGAGACCTTTGCAAAACTGCCATTTTTTCGTGATGCGGTGTCAGGCTTCAAATTTTGGCACGCAGTGAAGCTTTAGCGCTATCCTCGAAATACTTAATGTATTCCTCCGGTTAAAATTCTCGCCTTCCTTGCCTGACAAAAAAATATCACGTTTTGCAAAGGTCTCTTTTAGATGATAACAGAAATTGAATACTACAGAAAATAAAAACTTTAAGAAATTTTGTCAACCAATTTTAATGACTCATAAAGCTCCATAGAATTCCTGCTGCAATTGCTGAGCCTATAACACCGGATATGTTAGGTGCCATAGCATGCATAAGAAGAAAATTTGTAGGGTCCTCTTTTTGTCCAACCATCTGAACAACCCGTGCAGAATTAGGAACAGCAGATACTCCTGCAGCCCCTATAAGGGGATTGATTTTTTTTCGCATAAAAAGATTCATAATTTTTGCGAATATAACTCCCGATGCTGTCGCAATAGCAAAGGCAAATGCGCCCAGCGCAAAAATGCCAACAGATTGAGGCGTCAAGAATACATCGGCCTGTGTGCTGGCACCGACAGTTACGCCCAGCAATATAGTAACAATATCGATCAAAGAGGTTCGAGCAGTTTTGGCAAGACGTTCCACAACAACGCATTCCTTTAGAAGGTTCCCAAAAAACAGCATTCCAAGCAAAGGTAATGCAGCCGGCGCCAGGAAGCAGCAAAGCAAAAAGCCGACAATGGGGAAAATGATTTTTTCTGTCTTTGATACTTCACGGGGATCTTCCATCTTAATAAGCCGTTCTTTGCGAGTAGTAAGAAGTTTCATGATAGGAGGCTGGATTACCGGTACCAGGGCCATATAGGAATATGCCGCCACAGCTATTGGACCTATCAGCCTTGGAGCAAGCATAACGGTAAGAAAAATTGCAGTAGGCCCGTCGGCGCCTCCAATAATACCGATTGATGCAGCTTCATTGGGGGGAAATCCGATTGCAAGCGCTCCCAAAAAAGTAATAAAAATACCCATCTGAGCAGCAGCCCCTAAAAGCATTAATACAGGTCGCGCAAGCATTGTGGAAAAGTCAGTTAATGCACCAATGCCTAAAAAAATCAATGGCGGATAAATATCATGCGTTACGCCATAATATATATAGTTCAAAAAGCTTCCGCTTTCATAGATTCCAAGACCAAAGTCCTTGAATACGGGGATATTACCAATCAACATCCCAAAGCCTATCGGCACAAGCAAAAGTGGCTCATATTGTTTTGCTATTCCAAGATAAATAATTATTATACCAACCAGAATCATTATTATATGACGGTAGTCAGCTAACGCAAAGCCGGTATTAGATAAAAATTCTATCAACAGATCAGTCATTGATTAAGTACTACTCCTTTTTTCTTCTGCCTCTTTGTTCCATACGTAATAACCGTTTCCATCCGGTATAATTAATTCGCACTTAAGTAACTCATTAATAGTTGAATGTGGACGATAAAGCCCGCATTTTTCCGAAAGATAAAGAAGTTTTGGAAGCGGGAATGGTTCACCAATCCATTCAATTAAAAGCTTGAACTGGCGTGAAGCCCTTTGAATGTCTTGAGGTACAGTTGGATCTTGGACCGGAGCTGCCTTTTGATCTTTTTTTTGTCGTGGTTTTTTAAAGCGATGTCTTTTATCCCATAATGCAATTATCTTGTGAATCTGGGAAACTGCAAAAGCTAGAAGTATAAGACTTACAAAGACTACTGAGATTCCGATAACAGAAATGCCCAGTCCATCATGGGCTATTATTGCTTCAAAACCAAACAATTAACGCGCCTCCTTGGATAATAATTATTATGTAAGAAACCTATTAAAATAAAATCTATAAAATTACAATCATTCCGCTGAAAACATAAGAGCTTATAGCACTGATGTAACTATTTGATCAAGAAATAGATAGAAATTATAAAATTTATTAATCTCTCCAAGTCCCTGTCACGTAAGGCATTCTTTCTGAAACTATTTTATTGATTTTTCGCATGATTTTGTCTCCAAGTGCCGAATCACTTTGAATAAGACGCAAAAACTCCTGACCAGGCATCGACAGAACCAGCCCATCTGTAAGGGCAACTGCTGTGCCTGTATACCGGAAAGGAGTAACGACTGTTGACCAGCCAATAATATTACCTTTATTGTGCAAGGTGAACGAGCGTTCCTTTTTAAATGAAAGCATAAAATTACCTGATAGAATAATGAAAAAAGTACGGGCAGGCTCACCTTTACGTGTTAGGACTTCTCCCTCAGCGACTTTCATCAGGTGCATTAATGGGGCGATTTGTTCCAGCTCGCCAAAATTTAGATCAGCAAAAAGATCTAATGATTTGAGAGTCTGAATGTCGGTTGACATCATTTGATCCTTTCATGCTTCGTGATTATTAAAAGCAAAAAGTCTTCAAGGTGCCTATATTGACACTATAGGCTCTCTGAAGACTTTTTGCAACGGCTTCAAGAAACTAGTTTAAAACATACTTGAATCGAGATCTATCCATTAATGTATTAAATATTATTTTTTCATATAAACACCGCGTGTTTTAGATACAATCATATCTCTTTTGGATAGCTTATAAAGTGCGTTGCTGAGCTGTCTTGAATCAAAGCCGGTTTTTTCTTTCAGCGTTGCAATTGTTGCTCCTTGTTTGCTTTTTTTAACAACTTCAAGAACAGCGTCAATAGCTGTTTTTTTCTTTTTGCTTACTTTTTTCTTGGCAGGTGAAGTCTTTATTTTTTGGGGAGCAGCTTTGGCTTTAGTTGGTTTCAACTTTCCTGCCTGGTTTGAAATTTTCTCTACCTGTTTAGAAAGAGTTACAAGAGATTTGGATATTGACTTTAATTGATCTTGTAATTTCTTCATTTAAATATCCCTCCTTGATTGTCCAATAAGTCTCTTTAAAGCTTATATTTTTTTCGAGTAGTAATATATGCTTTTTTAAAAGTCAACAAAAGGTTCAAAAACTCCATAAAAGCATTTTTTAAATTGATTTGACCTTTAGGTAATGATATGTCCCGCTTGGAATATTTGAGTGTTTGAGCTTTTCGCTCAATTGGCGTAGCATTAATCTGATGATATGATTTACTATGATTTCAGAGTCTTTTATACTTATTGCCGGCTATATTTTTGGTTTTTATATGGCCTGGAATATAGGCGCAAACGATGTGGCCAACTCTATGGCTTCTGCTGTCGGTGCAAAAGCTATTACGGTTCGCCAGGCAATCTTTATTGCGGGGATACTAAATGTGGTCGGCGCCGTATTTATCGGATCACATGTTGCAGACACAATCCGTAAAGGCATTGTCTCGACAGAAATTCTCGCCGATCCACACATCGCTCTTATTGGCGCTCTTGCCGCTCTGCTGTCTGCCGCTTTGTGGGTGAGCTTTGCCACCTGGAAATCTTTGCCTGTATCTACAACTCATTCTATTGTAGGCGCCATGGTCGGTTTTGGAATAATGGCGGGCGGGTTCTCTGTCGTCAAATGGGGTAAACTCGCCGCTATTGTATTGGGCTGGGTCATAGCTCCGGTTTTCAGTCTTATCATCGCCTTTGTAATGTTCAAGTTTATTGTAAAAATAGTACTTTCCAAGAAGGACTCATTTGTATGGTCTCTTAAATTATCACCGTTTTTTATTGGCATCGCGGTTTTTATTGTTGTTTTATCATTTCTGTTTAAAACACCTCTTGGCAAAACACTCGCAATTGGAAATCTGACTGCATTGCTCCTTGCGCTTATTGTAGCGATTATTTTCGGGTTTGCGGGGATGAAACTTTTAAGCCGCTTTGTTCGGGAGAGAAAAGCCGGAGCAGAAGCAATCTTTAAACACATCCAGATTGGAACATCCTGCTACGTTGCGCTGGCGATAGGCGCAAATGATGTGGCTAATGCAATCGGCCCCCTTGCAGTTATATATTTTATTGTAAAAACAGGAAATGTCGGGGCCACCGTGCCGGTACCGGTTTTTCTCCTTTTTTTTGGCGGAATAGGCATTGCCTGCGGAATAGCTATGGCCGGCGCCCGGGTCATGGAGACTGTTGGCAAAAAAATTACCACTCTTACAAATACTCGTGGTTTTTCAGTCGATTTTGCTGCCGCAACCACAGTGCTGGTTGCTTCAAAAATGGGGCTTCCGGTTTCTACTACCCATGCGGCAGTAGGTGGCGTGCTTGGTGTCGGGCTTGCGGGAGGTATTGAAGCAGTTAATTTTAGAATAGTTTTTAAAATTATGTTATACTGGGTTTTAACCGTACCTGCTGCAGCTTTAACCAGTATGGCTATTTTTAAAGTACTTCAACTCATTTTATAAAGGATAGAGTTATGCGAATACCATTTATGTATATGTTTATAAGATCGCCATTTGATGGATTGCAGGAGCATGCTGAAAAGGTAAAAGAATGTGCATGGGCTTTTCAGCAGGCTATAGAGTGCCATATTGCACACAAATGCGGAACTTTTGAAGAATTCAGGCAGGATGTTATTCGAATGGAAAGAGAGGCAGATACCATTAAACGGCGTATCAGAGGGCATCTCCCGAAAGGCACTTTGATGCCGGTAGATAAGTTTCAGATATTCAGATACTTGAGAGAACAAGATGCTGTTCTTGATGCAGTAGAGGATGCTCTGGACTGGTTATCATATAGAAGCGAACCAGGTATTCCGGAAGGACTTCAAAAGGAGTTTTTCCTTCTTGTAGATGTAAATATTGATCCTATCGAAGAATTGAGCAATATGGTATCAGAGGCGAGAAAGTATTTTAAAAATTTTTCAGAAAAACAAAGAACGCTTGTCAAGGATATTATTCGAAATCTTCGCCGGCAGGAGCATGAAGCAGATAAAGTTGAAGCAATGATAAAAGCGAAGATACTTAATATGAATATTGATCCTGTTACAATATTTCATATGGTAAGGTTGGCTGAAATAATTGGCTCCATTGCAGATCATGCTGAAAATGCCGGCGATATGATGAGAGCGATGATAGCAAAATAGATCAAATTATTATAGAATTATTCACCAAAACTCTTTTCGATTGAAATGATACTTTTCTTTCGTATGCTTGAAAGCCATGCATCAAAAGTTTTAACTATCTTTTGTTTAAACAGTTTTTCTTTTATCTTCTCTTTTTCTTCTTCAAATCCATTAAGTTCGGGTTCTTGCCTATCTTTGAATCTAATAATATAATATCCTTTTTCCTCTTTTATTGGGGCTTCTGGGAACATATTTTCATTTGAAAGATTAAATGCTGCCCGAGAAATTTCCTGTTCAAATCCAATGTGCGGTATTGAATTATTTCGCTTAAAAAGGCCGGTGGTAACAATATCCAAATTAAGCTTTTCGCATTCTTTATCCAAAGGCTTGCTATCTCTTAAAGCAACCAGAAGTTCGTTAGCATATTTATTTGCTTTCTCGTCCTGTAATTGTTCGATTAAATCAATCTTGATTCTCTCTTCAACATCCTTTAGGTCGGGTATTTTTTCAGGTATTTTTTCGACAGGCTGGACAATGTAATATCCATCTTCAAATTCCTGTATATCGCCAATTTCCATAAGTGACAGGTTAAATGCATATGATGCAAATGCTGAGCTATTTTTTATTCCTGTATCCGGGCCATCAATTTTTGTAAAAAAATCAGTGGTAATAATATTAATGCCCCGGGCCTCTGCATTTTTTATCAAATCATCACCTTCAAAAGAAGCATCATAAACCGCTTCGGCTTCTTCATAAGCCAGATTTGTTGCTCTTTCTTCTACAAGTTTATTCCGTATTTTATCCTCTGCATCTTCAAATGAAATAGCAGTTTCTTCATTTATCTTTTCAACCTTGATAATATGCCACCCATACTGAGTTCTGACGGGTTCGCTTATTTCACCGGTTTTCATTTGGAAAGCTTTTTCAGCAAAGGGTTTTACCATGGCATTCTTTTTGAATTCTCCCAGATAGCCACCCTCGAGTCTACTTGGGCATTCAGAATACTGTTTAGCCAGTTCAACGAAATCTATACCCTCCCTGGCCAGCTTAAGTATATCAAGAGCTGTTTTCCTTTTCTTTTCGACTGTTTCAGGATTGGAATTCGGATCGAGTTTTAACAGTATATGCCGCGCTTCTATGGTTTTTTCAGTTTTAAATTTTTCTATATTGTTTTCATAATAGTCATTAATATCTTCATCAGTTATTTCAACCATTGACTTATATGCATCAGGGTCGAAGCGCAGGTAGCGGACTTTAATCATTGCATCAATTTTATAAGATTCCTTATTATCTTCAAAAAAGGAACTTATTTCATCTATGGTCGGATTAATATCATCATATCTGCCGGGCTCAAAAAGTACAAAATCGACGTTGACTGATGTATTCTCCCATTTGAACCATTCAATTGCTTCCTGTTCAGATACTTTAACATTGCTTAATATGAATGATCTTATTTTTTCAATAATCATTGCCTCTTTCTGAATGAGTTCGAATTCTTCGGGAGTTAGTCTGTTACGATTTAAGACATTCTTGTAAATTTGACTGTCAAATTTGTCATCTGTCTGAAATGCTTCTATTTGTCTTATTGCATCTGCAAGCTCATTGTCTGTGACCCTTAAATCAAACTTTGTTGCTTCCTGAAGCATTAGTTTCTTATCTATCAGCATATCTAGAGCCTGGCCTTTTACATTAAGCATTTTTATCATATCGTCATTTAAATTATTGCCTAATCGCTGACGTAATTGTTCAATAATGTTGTTGTATGCTTCCCTATACTCATCTAAAATAATAGTTTCACCATTGACCAATGCTACTCTCGCTTTCCGTTGTGCACGAAAACTTCCAACACCCCAGAAAACAAATACAACAACAATTGCACCTAATATTATTTTGATTAGCCAGCTAGTGGCACTTTGCCGTAGAAATCTGAGCATTATTTTTAACCTTTAAATAATTATTGTAGATGGTTTTTCGTTTTTATCCATTTTTGTCCCAACAGACTCAGAACAGAATGCACATAGATATTCATATTTATCACCTTCTTGAAGTACCAGAAGGAGGCGTTTCCTAACAGGCACTGCACGTTTGCAGCGAGGGCAATATAGTTCTGTTGCATCAAACTCTTTGAACATTTTTGTTTGGTTTGTTCTCATGTTAAAGGTTCCAGATTGTTTTGTAAATTCGTTAAGATCCATTTTTGACCTGTTAATTATTTTTGTCAATAAATTCTCGCCGAATAAAAACAGCTCAGAATTTAATTAAAACCATTGCCCATACGAAATAAATATTGACACATTTAGAGCTTTTTGTTACTTGCCCCTGTAATATCGGGGCTGTAGCTCAGCTGGGAGAGCGCATGACTGGCAGTCATGAGGTCAGGGGTTCGAGCCCCCTCAGCTCCACCAAATAAATAATGAGGGAATAGCCTGCCCTTTACCCACAAGTTATTTCTCCATTAGCAATTAACAGTTATCAATTGATTATTGACTGTTATTATTGGCTTTTTGGGCATAAATATAAAAAACAAATAATCAATAATCAATTGTTAATAACTAATTGGTAAGTGCCACGACATCGT
>JAHIKR010000010.1 GCA_018897415.1 Pseudomonadota bacterium | reverse complement strand
TTTCAATAAGTGCTGCCGAAATCTAAACCTTTTTTTATATCCATATGATGTCGTAAGACTAAAAAATAGACTTGGAATCACTTCGGATAAGTTTATTGACAGACATGCAGATATCGTTATGCGTGATTCCAGTTTTTTCCCTGACGTCCTCCTTCGCATGTCACAGGATGAAGAAAGGACATGCCCTTTTTTAAGTGAATCAGGCTGTTTGGTTTATCCAGACCGTCCTGATACTTGCCGTACGTTTCCTGTAGAACAGGGCGTCATTTATGATGCATGGACAAAAAAAACAAGTCTGGTTCATTTTTTCAGACCTCCTGACTTTTGCCTTGGGCAGTACGAAAGCGAACAGTGGACGACAGCATCTTGGGCAAATGACCAAGATGCAGTAATATATAACAAAATGACTATCAAATGGTCTGAGTTAAAGAGTTTATTCCAGGTTGATCCATGGGGCAGGGAAGGGCCAACCGGTCCAAAGGGGAAAATGGCTTTTATGGCGATATACAACATAGACCTTTTTCGGGATTTTTTGTTTAACAGCAGCTTTTTGAAAAGATACAAGATAAAAAACGAAGTTTTAAAAAAGGTAAGAAAAGATGATGTGGAATTGATGAAGTTAGGTTTTGAATGGGTCAAGTATTTTCTATGGGGTATTAAAACCAAATCCATAAAACAAAGGTAGTTTTCTCATAAAACTCCTTTTGGCATGGGTTGAACTTTTTCTCCGCCAAGTGTATAGCCTCCATCAATCTTAATTACACTTCCAGTCATAAATGGCGCATCCTTAACAATAAATAGAACGGCATTAACTGCATCCTCAATAATCCCTGTTCGTCCGAGCAGTGTGTGATTAATTACAGCTTTTTTCTGTTCTTTGTTGAGAAGCTCCCACCCTCTTGTTTTTTCACCATGTCTATCCTCAACAATTCCCAGCATTATTTCATTTACACGGACCTGAGGTGCCCCAATACGTGCCCACGTTTCTGTGAGGAGAGATATCCCCCGGTTTGCCGCTGCATATCCATCATTAAAGATAAGGCTTGTGGGTCCTGACCTGCCGGTAATGCCGGCAATAGAGGAGAAGTTTATTACCGCACCATTTCCTGAAGCTTTAAGATAGGGGAGAGCTGAATCAAAAACCCACCATTTGGCCCGAAGAGTTGTAGCCATTTCAAGATCCCACTGCTCTTGGATATACTTTCCATGGACTACAGGCCAGCCTCCGCGTTCTATGTTATTTATAAGGATGTCGAGGCGGCCGAAGCGATCAATAACTTTCCTTATTAATCCTTGAACTTTTTCAGTCTCAAGTAAGTTTGTCTTTATAATAAGGTGTTCAACATCTGTTTTAGCGAAATCATTTTTCAATTCATCAAGATTTTCTTCCCAGTCAAAATAATTTAAGGCAACTTTGACCCCCTCGTTTGCAAGGGCAAGCCCTATGCCTTTTCCTATGCCTTTAATAGCTCCCAGAACCAAAGCTACTTTATCTTTAATATCCATAATGTAAAACCTGTAGTTGAATTTAATTGTGCCTGAAGCGGATATATTTTATAAGGCCGTTACAAATTATTTTATGCCAAACATTTTGATTTTTATACTCTTAAGACTCAGTTTTAAAAGTTCGACATCGTCTTTTTTGATAATATCTAGTGTTTTTGAGTCAAGAGCAAGATCATCCAGTATGCCTTTATCAAATATATGAGACCTGAACGTATCAAGGTCATAACAAGCCATATAAAAAAATCGTTTTGATTTAATAGATAATTGACTGGGCATAAAACGATTTTTAAGGCTAATGATTTCCATTAACAGGTCATTCATATTATTATAGATTTCAATACCCTGTTCTTTTATCCACTCCCTGACTGTATTAATTTGTCCCTGCTTAAATCCCTGGCAGTGAGGCTCTTTAACCAACAGATATTGTTCAATATTTTGACCTGTTTCTCTGGAGCGTGTTAAAACGCGGGCAAGAGGGTAGGTGCGGCATGATGAGGGCCGATCTTTGTACACAGTACAACCAGAACTAGAGACAAACGGGCATTTTAATTCTGAGGTGTAAGCAGGTTTAAAGGTAATTATAGGAAGCCCTGATTCAGGGCCTGTGTGTTGGGTGGTATAACACTCCAGAAAAAGACTGGAAGGTATGCCGAGGTTGTTTTTGAGCCGCAGGATGTCGTAAGGAGTTAGAAACTGGTTGAGGTCTCTGCAGCATTCATTGAAGCACGGCAAGCTTTCTGAGCATTTAAATCTAAAATTATCGTTTAATGACAGGGGCACAAAGTTCTCACTCATAAAATTAATTCCTCTATCTATTTCTCTATCATGTCAACAAAAAATTGCCAAAAGACCAACTGAATGAACTTCAGATTAATAGCGCCTAATAACATATGTAATACTACATATTGGGTTAAATTATATTACCCTATCCATATTTAGTTATTGAATGGTATATTTGTTTAATTTGAAATATATTTTGATATTGTTCAACCAAAAGTTCTTGACATTCAAGAACATGAATGATATTAAATAAATCTATTTTCGGATAAGCTATCTTCTTGATTTTAAAGATATTTATCAACGTTCATTGCTCTGGGTTTTGAGCATGTTCTCTATTGGTTTGAATAAATGAGGATTGAATTTTTTGTGAAATAAAAATTTAAGGTGGCTAAAAAGCTATCCTTTAGGCCACAGTTACGAAGGGAGGTGCAAAGAGCTTAAATTTATAATAAATAGTAAGGAAATTTAATGGTTGTTGAACAACTAAAATACTTACAAAGCAAAATTAGGAGGTATATTAATGCCGAGTTATGTAATTGATGAAAAATGTGACGGATGCAAGGGTGGGGATAAAACCGCCTGTATGTACATTTGTCCTAACGACCTTATGGTCTTGGATCCCAATGCAATGAAAGCTTACAACCAGGAGCCAAATCAGTGCTGGGAATGTTTCTCTTGTGTAAAGATTTGTCCCACACAGGCAATCGAAGTAAGAGGTTACTCTGACTTTGTTCCTCTGGGAAGCAGCATTATGCCGATGCTTGGAACAGAGGATGTTATGTGGACCTGTAAGTTCAGAAATGGCCTCATCAAACGCTTTAAATTCCCTATCCGGACCACTGTTGAAGGAGCCGCTAACGCTTATAAGGACCTCAAAGGGAAAGATCTTGACAGTGAGCTGCTTTCCACAGAAGAGGCAGATGGTTACACAATCCCAACACCTGCGACTTAAGCAGGCTGAAGTTTGTCAAGATCTATAAAGTAAAATAATTTTAGAATTATATTTTTTAAGGAGGATAAATATGGCATTACCAAATAAACCTTTAGGTGAAATTAAGGCCGTAAGGGATCCGGAAGTAGAAGAGCGAGAAGTTGATATTCTGATCGTAGGCGGCGGTATGGCTGCCTGTGGTACTGCTTTCGAGATTAAAAAATGGACCGACGCTTCGGTTCTGTTGTGCGATAAGGCCGCTATGGAACGTAGTGGTGCTGTTGCACAGGGCCTTTCAGCTATTAATACATATGTTGGAGACAACAAAGTAGAAGACTATGTCCGTATGGTCCGCAACGACCTTATGGGTATTGTACGCGAAGACCTTATCTTTGACCTGGGCTGCCACGTTGATGATTCAGTCCATCTGTTTGAGGAATGGGGCCTTCCGATGTGGAAGAAAACAGAAGATGGAAAGAACCTGGACGGTAAAGCAGGCATGAAGGTGGGAACATTGAAATCCGGTGCTACACCCGTTCGTACAGGTAAGTGGCAGATCATGATCAACGGCGAATCTTACAAGAGAATCGTTGCTGAAGCTGCCAAGCTGGCTCTTGGGGAAGAAAATATTATTGAGCGTTGTTTTATAGTTGAGGTTCTCCTTGATGCTAATGAAGAAAATCGTATTGCCGGCGCAATAGGTTTTTCTGTGCGTGAAAACAAAGTATACATCATCAAGTGCAAAACCATGATGGTAGCCTGCGGTGGCGCGGTTAACATCTATCAGCCCCGTTCCGTTGGTGAAGGTATGGGCCGTGCATGGTATCCTGTATGGAATGCCGGCTCCACATACACCATGGCTATGAAGGTTGGTGCCGAGCTTACCATGATGGAAAACCGCTTCACCCCGGCCCGTTTTAAAGACGGTTATGGACCTGTTGGTGCATGGTTCCTCCTGTTCAAGGCCAAAACTCTAAATGGTCTTGGGGAGAACTTTGCGGCGAGCGATACTGCCAAGGCAGAGCTTGCAAAATATGCTCCTTATGGAACCGCTGCCGTTACACCGACATGCCTGCGAAACCATTTGATGCTGTTTGAAATGAAAGAAGGCCGCGGTCCCATCATGATGGATACCGTTACTGCACTGGCAGCGATCGCCGCAACCCTGAGCAAGAAAGAGCTAAAGCATCTTGAGTCAGAGGCATGGGAGGACTTCCTCGACATGACATGCGGTCAGGCTAACCTGTGGTGTGCGCAGAACTGCGAGCCTGAAAAGAAGAATTCCGAGGTTATGCCGACCGAGCCTTATCTGCTTGGATCACATTCAGGCTGCTGCGGTATCTGGGTATCAGGACCTGATTTTGACTGGGTGCCTGATGCATATAAGATAAAATATAAAGGCAAAGTATATAACCGCATGACCACAGTTAACGGTCTGTTTACTTCCGGTGACGGTGTCGGCGCTTCCGGCCATAAGTTCTCATCCGGTGCACATGCGGAAGGACGTCAGTGTGCTAAGTCTATGGCAAGATTTGTCCGTGATAATGCTGACTTTACTCCGACCCTTGCCCAGTCAAAGGATGAACTGGTAGATCTGGTTTACAAACCGGTCAGACTTTATCTGGATCACTGTAAATACACAACAGACGAAACAATTAACCCCAACTATGTCAAGCCTTCAGGCATGGCGCTTCGTCTGATGAAAGCTACCAACGAGTATGGCGGTGGGACTTCTACATATTATCAGCTCAGCAGCAAATCGCTTGAGGTCGTAATGGACCTTCTCCAGACGATGCATGAAGACGTCGAGAAACTGGGTGCCGGTGCTCTCCATGAACTGATGAGATGCTGGGAGATCGAGCATCGTATCTGGACTGTTGAGGCACATCTGCGTCATATCCAGTTCCGCAAGGAGACTCGTTATCCTGGTTTCTACTATCAGGCTGATTATCCCGGCCAGGATGATGAGAACTGGTTCTGCTTTGTTAACTCAAAGTATGATCGAAAAGCCAAAACCTGGGAAATGATGAAGAAAGATTATATCAAGATCATTCCTGATGCATAGAAGATCGACTATATTATAATGGTCGAATATAACTGCCTCCAGGCATCACAAGATGCCTGGAGGTTTTTATTAACTTTATATATCTGTAAAGTAAGTAGTCTGCTCCTTTTTACATATGTTCAATTGGTTTGATTGTCCTGATTGGGATTGCTTGTCGCTCAATCAGATCAATCAAACTAATTGAGCTAATGCAGATAATTATCAGTTTTTAACCAAATAGAAAATTAAAAGCATGGAGGGATAGCATGACAGAAGAGAAAGCAGCCCCTGCTAGCGGAAGTATTCTGGTTGTTGGAGGAGGGATAAGCGGATTAACTACTGCTCTTGAAGCTGCCGAAGTAGGGTACGAGATATTCATAGTTGAAAAAAATCCTTACTTGGGTGGAAGAGTTGCACAGTTGAACCAGTATTTTCCAAAGCTTTGTCCTCCTACCTGTGGACTTGAGATCAACTTCAGGAGGATAAAGGACAATCCAAGAATAAAAGTCTTTACACTGGCAGAAGTAGAAAAGGTTGATGGAACATCAGGCAGCTATGATGTTTCAATAAAATTGAATCCAAGATTTGTTAATGAAAATTGTGTAGCTTGCGATGACTGTGTTGGGGTGTGTCCTGTTGACAGGAATAACGAGTTCAACTTCAATATGGACAAAACAAAGGCAATATACAGGCCAAATGAGATGTCTTTTCCCATGCGTTATGCAATAGATTCGTCTGTATGCAAGGGGACAGAATGCGGCAAATGCATTGAAGCATGCAAATACAGCGCAATTGATCTTAATATGGAGGCAAAGACAATTAACCTGAATGTTGGAGCCATTGTCTGGGCTACTGGATGGGTTCCATATGACGCTACCAAGATAGATAATCTCGGATTCGGAAAGCATGATAACATCATTACCAATATGATGATGGAAAGACTTGCAGCTCCAAATGGGCCCACCAAAGGAAAGATCCTCCGGCCGTCAGACAATAAGGAGCCTGAGAGCATTGCTTTTGTTCAGTGTGCAGGATCAAGAGATGAGAATCATCTTCCCTATTGTTCCTATATATGCTGCATGGCTTCCTTGAAACAGACCACATATGTCAGGGAACGGTTTCCCGATGCCAAGGTTTATATCTTTTATATCGATGTAAGGGCCCCGGGTCAGAGATATGAAAAATTTTATAAGAAGATAAAAGAAGATGAAAATGTCTTTTTTATTAAAGGCAAGGTGGCAGAAGTCAGTGAAGATCCGGGCTCCAAAAATATCACCGTGGTTGCAGAGAATGCTGTGACAGGAGAAAAGATAAAGCAAGAGGTGGATATGGTTGTCCTTGCTACCGGTATGCAGCCGACAGCCGCAGATACAAAGCTTCCGACCGGTGACCTGCAATACAGTGAGGAAGGCTTTATTATTAATGATTTTGAAAAAGGTGGTATGTTTGCTGCAGGATGTGCTAACAAACCGGCAGACGTTATAACATCAAACCAGAATGCTACCGGTATGGCCCTTAAGGCTATTCAAACCATGGTGAAGAGGTAGGAGGTTATACATGGATAAAAAGTACAGTGTATATATCTGCACAGGTTGTGGAATCGGGGATGCACTTGATATAGAAAGTTTATGCGGCGTACCCGAAGAGGAGGGATTTCCCGTAAAAACGCATCCCTTTCTCTGTGGAAAGGAAGGCGTCGAGGTTATAAAAAAAGATATAGCAGATGAAAGTGTCAACACAATAGTTATTGCGGGTTGTTCACGCAGGGTCAATTATGATGTATTCAAGTTTGACGGCTGTATAGTTAACAGGGTTAACCTCAGGGAACAGGTGGTTTGGTCACATCCAAGGTCAAAGTATCCGGTTGTAACAGAAGAACAGAAAGATGATGGCATACATTTTGACAGCCTTCAGATGCTGGCCGAAGATTACCTTAAAATGGGAATGGTAAATGTAAAGAAAATAGAGCTGCCTGAACCCTATAAGGTGGAGACTTTTACAAGGGATATTCTTGTTATTGGTGGTGGTATTGCCGGTATATCTGCGGCCTTAGATGCAGCCAAGGCAGGCTATAAGGTAACCATTGTTGAAAAAGAAGCTTCCCTTGGAGGTTACGCAGCCAAGCTCCGCAAGCAGCTTCCTATGGAAAACCCATATGACAGCCTGATACCCCCGATAATTGATGAAAAAATTAAAAAGGTTGAGGCAAATCCTAATATTACAGTTAAGACTGACATGGTGGTTGCCCGTATTGCCGGTCAGCCGGGTGAGTTCGTAGTGACGTTGAAGAAACCCGGAGAAAAAATTGAGTTTGACGTTCCCTATCCTCTGCCTGAGGAGATGAAGTTTGACGAGAGCGGTAAAGAGCTTGATAAGGACAAGCAGTTTGAGCTTTACAAGGAATACAACAAGGGTAAGGTTGATATTTTACAAATTGATCCAAACGGCGAAAAATTCGGAGCAGTAATACTGGCTGCAGGCTGGCGGCCATATACTCCCAAAGGCGATGAACTTGGTTATCTCGGCCTTGGCAAAATTGCCGATGTCGTAACCAACCATCAGTTTGAGGAGATCGCTGCAAAAGGAAAGATTGTAAGACCATCAGATGGAAAGGAAGCCAAATCTGTCGTGTTTATTCAGGGCCCGGGGAAGGGTGATGACAGCGACTTTGACTTTACCGGTTCTGTTACAAGTCTGGTGGCTTTAAAACAGGCAAAGTATGTGCGTGAAGATTATCCGGACGGCAAGGCACAGATCATTTACCAGCACATGAGGACGCCCGGACTGTGGGAGAATTTTTACAAGAGCATACAGCAGGATGTGGGGATTTTTTTGACTAAAGGCGATGTGGTCAGTGTAGGTCAAAGTGGTGGAGGCCTTACCGTTGATGCTGACAACACCCTTCTTGGTGAGAAGATTCAGCTTAAAGCTGATATGGTTGTGCTGGCAACAGGCATGGTTCCGGCTACTGCTGATGATCCAGTGGTAAACCTGGCATACAGACAGGGGCCGGCTTTCCGTGACATAGGCCTGTTTAACGGATATTGTGACTCTAATTTCATATGCTTTCCATATGAAACCCAGAGAACAGGTATTTATGCTGCCGGAGGTGTTCGCCGGAGCATGACTATTGAAGAAACAGTTGAAGATGCTGCAGGCGCCGCTCTTAAAGCTATTCAGTGCATTGAATCAGTTAACAGGGGCGTTGCAGTACATCCAAGGTCCGGAGATATGACATTCCCAGACTTTTTCTTCCAGAGATGTACGCAGTGCAAGCGCTGTACAGAAGAATGTCCCTTTGGCGCGCTTGACGACGATGAAAAAGGAACCCCAAAACCGAATCCTGCAAGGTGCAGACGCTGCGGTACCTGCATGGGTGCATGTCCGGAGCGTATTGTAGGTTTTGCGGACTACAATATTGACAGTATTGGCTCGATGGTAAAAGCAATTGGGGTTCCGTCTGCAGATGATTATGAGGAACCGCCCTTCAGGATTCTCGGTCTGGTCTGTGAAAATGATGCATACCCTGCCTTAGATATAGCCGGCATGAACAGACTATCGTATTCTTCACAGGTTCGTTTTATTCCGATTCGATGCCTTGGGTCCATGAATGTGATCTGGATTAAAGATGCACTCTCTCAGGGTATGGACGGGGCTTTCTTGCTTGGTTGCAAACATGGTGATGATTATCAGTGCCACTTTGTTAAAGGGAGCGAGCTTGCGTCCATAAGAATGGAAAAAATAGGTGCTGCTCTGGAAAGTCTGGCGCTTGAGAATGAGAGGGTAACCCAGTTTGAGATTGCAATTGACGAATATGACAAGCTGCCGGAGATGATTAATGCCTTTGTAAAGCAGGTTGAGGAGCTCGGCCCGAACCCATTCAAAGGATTCTAAATAATTAGTAATTCTAAATTGAAGGCAGGCTATTTGTCGTAGCCTGTCTTCAATAATCAGTAGTCAATAGGAGGTATTAATAATGGCTGAGAAATACCTGGTTGAGCCTGATGTAAATTTTGTTAAGGAAGTAGTCGCGCTTGGTGGCGATGATGTGAAAAAATGCTTCCAATGCGCTACCTGTTCGGTGGTTTGTCCTATTTCTCCAGATACTAAACCTTTTCCAAGGAAAGAGATGATCGCTGCACAATGGGGTTTGAAGGATAAACTTGTAAGCAACCTGGACATATGGCTTTGCCATCAGTGTGGTGACTGTTCAACAAAATGTCCCCGTGGTGCAAAACCAGGTGATGTATTGGGAGCTATTCGTTCTTATGCTATTTCAGAGTACGCTGTTCCGAAATGGCTGGCTAAAGCAGTTAATGAGCCAGAAAAGCTACCTATTCTTTTGCTTATCCCTGTAGTTATTTTTCTGGTTCTGGGTTATATTACAGGTTTGATGAATTTTAGCCCTGGTGGTGAAGAAATTGTTCACTCGAATTTCTTTTCTACATGGCTGGTTGATATGATTTTTGTACCGCTTGTTGTATGGGTGGTAGCCATCTTTGCAATGGGTCTTAATAGGTTTATAAAAGACATACATGAGAGTGCGGTGCGTGAAGGGAAGACTAATAAGGATAGAGTGGAGGCCGGTGCTTTTATTCAGGCACTTATTCGCATTTTACCTACAGTATTAAAACACAGCAAGTTTTCAGAGTGTGAAGAGAACAAAGATCGCGCTACAGCCCATCTTATGGTATTTTATTCATTTATAGGACTTTTTATTGTAACAAATATCTTTTTTGTTGTATTGTATGTTTTCCAGATACATGGCCCTTATTCACAATTAAACCCGGTTAAATGGCTTGCTAATGTTAGTGGT
>JAHIKR010000178.1 GCA_018897415.1 Pseudomonadota bacterium | reverse complement strand
TTTGCCCAAATAGCGCTAAAGCTTCACTTCGTGTCGGCGTCAGACTCAAATTTTAAGCCTCGAAATACTCAATGTATTCCTGCATTTAAAATTTTCGCCTTCCTTGAACTTGAACAAAATTGAACATTTTTCAAAGGTCTCTAATATTTTTAACTCAGTTTATTACCTGAGTGGTTTTCCATTATCCTTTTGATTTTGAGCTATATTCCTTTAAATAATATTTTGCAGCTTTATTACCAGGATTTATTACAATTGTTTTTTCCCAGTACTTTATTGCTTCTTTTGTTTTTCCTGACTTCAGTGAATCCCATGCAAGGTCATTATATGCCTTGGCAAGATTTAAAATTGCGTCACTGTCGTTTTTATTTATTTTTAGCGTTTTTTCCCATTGTGATATAGCACTTTCTTTATCACCTTTGTTATAATAAATCCAGCCGATTTCGTTTATCGCTTTTGTATATTCGGACTTGATTTCAAGCGTTCTTTTGTATTCAAGCATTGCATTTGCAACCATATCCACACTATGAAAGGCTTTTGCAAGTCTAAAATGAGTATCTGCTTCCTGAGAGTCGGCATTTCTTGCTTTTTTTAGATATTCGATTGCCATGGCCGGGTTATGTCTGAAATTATACAGAGTTCCAAGGAAATAATATGCATCAGCATTATTGGGGTCTATTTGAATTATTTTATTAAACTTTTCAAAGGCCTGGTTCATTTCGCCATTACGCAAATGAAGAATACCTAACCACAAAATTGCAAAAGTATTATTATCATCCAGTTTTGCAACTGTTGAAAATTCTTTAAATGCTTCTTCGTACCGATCTTTTTTCGCATACAGAATGCCGAGCTGGTTGTGGGCATACTCGTTTTTTGGGTCAATACGGGTTACTGCTTCAAACTTTATTATAGCTTGTTCCAAATTTTCCTTGTAGTGGTAATCAGCACCCTGGAAAAGCAGATCATTTACATCAGCCGCTGCAACGACACCAGCGCAACAAAAAAACAGCAGAATGGCAAAGATGATTTTCACGCAAGCCCCCTTGCTATTGCATTAACGATCTTTTCCCTGAATGCGGGTTGTTTTAGCATTTCCTCATCAGTTAGATTAGATATAAATCCTGTTTCAAGTAGTATGGAAGGCATTTTTGCCCTTCTTAGAACGTAGAAATTTGCTGAATGAACTCCTCTACTTTTAAGAGGCAGCCATTTTTTAAAACGTTCTTGAAATGTAGTTGCAAATTTACCGCTTTCATTCCAGTAAAGTTGCTGTTCAAATTTGAATAAAATTTCTTCGATATCTATATAACCGGCTTTTTTCTTGTACGACTCGTCAAATTTGATAACAGAGTTTTCATAAGCCGCAACTTTTTCTGCTTCTGAACTGGACGCCTTTTCAGAACAGAAATAAGTTTCCGATCCATGAGGGTTTGTATTTTTATTTGCATTTATGTGCATGCTGATAAGCAGGTCTGCTTGGTGTTGGTTTGCGGTAGCTGTGCGAGCACTCAAGGGAACGTAGTAATCGCCCGTCCTTGTTAGAAATGACTTAACCTTTCCGTTGGACTTTAGTTTTTCGTGCAGTTTTAAGGCAAGATCTAATGTCACATCTTTTTCTTTTAGACCGCTTTTCCCCACAGCTCCTGAATCAAATCCTCCGTGCCCTGCATCTATGACAACGCGTTTAACTTGATATTCAAGCCCCTTCTTGGCCTTTAGTTCGCTTTTCATCAAGGCCTCTTCCCTGTAAGCCTCTTTTTCAAGAGGGGAAACAGGTGTTTTCTTTTTTTCCAGCTTTGGTAAAGGCTTTTGGGTTATAATTTCAATCATCATGCGGGAATAAGTATCCTGAGGGTTCAAACGGACCGCTTCCCTGAAGGAAGCAACAGCTTCAGCCTTTTGTCCGTTCCCAAGATATGCTCGTCCAAGAAGACCGTATGACCAGTCGCTGTTTGGATCTATTTTTGTGGATTCTTTTAACGCCTTGATTGCTTGAGCAAAATTTTTCTGCTGAATCAGTTCCTGTCCTTCCAGTGCAAAATCAAAAGCGCTCTTAGCCCACCCCAGATAAGGACAAGCTAATATGCCATACGAAACAAAAGCTCCCTGCCCTAAAAATTTTAGAAATGATCTTCTGCGCATAATATGTTCTCTAAAAATTGTATTGTGTATTTATTACTCGCAAGAGAATGCATCCCTGTCCGGTGCTTCGAGCCAGGGTTTTATGTTTATATTTTTACCCCATATTACTGTATCGTCAGGCGGCACCTTGCCCCAGAAATTATGACGGGCATCAATATAAATAGTTGAAAAAGATTGAATTGCCACGGCATTTTCCAGAAAGTTATTATAATGAATTTTTG
>JAHIKR010000177.1 GCA_018897415.1 Pseudomonadota bacterium | reverse complement strand
TGGAGACGGGGGTTACGCGGAGATCGTTAAAAAGGGGAAGAGCCTTGAGGCGGCATTGAAGAAGGTTTAACTTCCCGGCCAAAAACCATTATACATAAATTTACGAACTCATTATGAAATTAACCTGAGGTGGCGGGCGCTCAAACAGTCAGCCATTTTAAATTTAAGTGCCCGCCACTTCAGGTTGTTGACAAGTTACTTTTTGAGTTTGTAAATTTCTGATTACAAAAATTTTTCTATTTTAGATTTTTCCCTGAGTTTTTGTATATACTTGTTGACTTCCTGTTTTGTTTTTTCCTGTTTCAAATGCTGAGCAAGGTCTTCTTTTACATTTTCATAACCAATTGTCTTTTCAGGCGTTTTATCTACAACTTTGATGATATGATATCCAAACTGAGTTTCTACAATATCGCTTACCTCTTCAGTTTTTAATGCAAAGGCTATATCTTCAAAAGATTTTACCATTTGACCTCGCTGGAAGTAGCCCAAATCTCCGCCATTATTTTTACTGGGGCCTTCTGAAAACTCTTTGGCGAGAGCAGCAAAATCTTCACCATTTTTAAGTTTTAATTGAATTGTTTTTATTTTTTCTTTTGCTTCAGATTTCTGTGCTTCATCTGCTTCTGGCTTAACTCTTATCAAAATATGACTTGCCTTAACCTGTTCAGACTGTTTGAAAAGGTCGGGATAGGTGTCATAACAGCTCTTGCTTTCTTCATCTAAAAGTTTAATCTTATTAGTGACTTGAGTTTCAATAAGCTCCTGTATCGCAATACCCTTCTCAATTTTTAGTTTTAAGGTACTCTCAGATAAATTTAGCTTGCTTAAAAAGTTTTCAAATTCAGTATCATTTGGAAACTTTTGTTTTAGAGATTTCATTTGAGAATCGATTGCCTCTTTTTCAACTTTAATTCCGTTATTCTGGCTCTCCTGAAACAGCAGTTCGAGGTTGATCAGGTTATCAAGAATTTCATTTCTGATACCTTCAAGCTGTGGTGATGAAATTTCTAGCCCCTGCTGTGAAATTCTTTGTTTTACCTGGCTTAGCTCTCTATTGAATTCTTCACCGGTAATAACCGATCCATTAACTATGGCTACTTTATCTATTGAAGGCTCATTTTTTTCTGCTTGGACGGTTAAAGCGGATAGGGATAAAGAGAGCGCCACTATAATTGCATAAATAAATCTTTCCCCCAAAAGATTTCCGGTATAAATTTTCATTGGCATAACGTTATTCCCCTTAATTTCTAAATCCTGAAAAGGTTTAAAGGTCTTCCTTTAATCTTTTTGTTTGCCTCTTTTAATTTTTCTTCACTGGATATTACTGCTACAGCCTGTTTTTCTGCCTGATTGAAATATTTTTTCGCCACTTTTATTACCTGATTGCGCTTTAGCGAAAGGAGATTTGTTTTGAAACGGTTTCGAGCATCATCTGACAGTGAAATCAGCTTCCTGTAAAATGCTTTTTTTGCCGCAATGCCGGGAGGATCAGGCTTATCTATTTCTGAACATATTTGAAGGATAGCTTCTTTGATGTCCTCTTCACTGTAGTCTCCTGATTTAATAAATATCATTGCGTCATCATATACTTTCAGGGTCGATACTATATGCGGATCTCTGTAAGAACAGAAGGAGAAAATGCCGTTTTCTGAGTTGTATGTTGAAAAGCCGCCGTATGCACCGCCTTTTTCTCGAATTTCCCTGTGCAGATACAGCGATCTAAGCAACTTGCTGATTACCGACAAAGCAGGTGCGTCTTTATGTTCCATGCGAACAGTTTTAAATACACGAGCTACAAATGAGACAGCAGAGTAAGTACTCCAGCCTTCCCTGGTAATTTCATCATCATAACCTATTGCAGGAGAAATAAAACCGTTTGCCGGCTTTGCGAATGATGACTTCTCATCAAGTCCTTTTTGTATTGATACAGCATGAGAAGATGCGATAGAAAGGACGTCGTCTTCTCCAACCAGCGCAATTTTGAAGTTATTACCAACTAAAAGATTTTTTCCTATAGATGATAGATTGTCAGAAATAGATTCAAGTTTGTTATCAGTAAGATCGTCTGTTATATTCTTTATGGTCTGTAACTGGTGGATACCGTGCCAGGTTTCGCTTAAAGCACAGCTATCTGAAAAATTTCTTGAAGCAAGAGAAATAGCTAATTTATGACCATTGTGAACTATCATGGATTCCATTTTTGCTCTGTATTCAAGCAAAAGGCTTCTTAATCTATCCAGATCTGAGAAATCGAATTCATATAAAAGTTCTTTGATTATTTCAAACATTTTGCCTTGGTTTCTGACAAGGCATTTCCCGTTGAATGTTATAAAAGGTATGCAGTCGCCTGTCCCTTCAAAATTGGTGCGTGCATGAGATGATAAACTAATACCACCCGTGTATGCATCAATCAGCCGTGCTAAATCTGTATATGCTCTTAATTTTGTGCCGGTTTTGGAGAAAGCATAGCAAAAAAAGGGTACAAGAGGAAGTATCTGATTTTGTAAAGCACCTGCGCCTGCGGCTGAAGAGAAGTAGAAAATGCCGTAGGTAGGCTGATTATAACAAGATGAAGTGCCCCTGCAATATGTTTTAGATTCCTGTATAGTTTGGACAGAGGGCGGAATATCTTCAATTTCTAAGGTCGGAAGACAGGAAATATCTTCTTTTTTTCCCTGCAGTTTCTTTAAGGCTTCAGCGGCTTCATTTATTTTTTCAATATCTGATTGTTTTAAATTGGCCCTTATACCTTCGACTTCTTTTGTAATACGGTCTTTTTCTTTTTCTTCCATCATCTGGTCTGGAGCAAGAGTGAGAAGTACTCTATGAGAATTATTTATAAAATACTTTTTTATGCGGTTTTCAAATAGATGGCCTTTAGAAAGCTCATCACGAAGTCTGGTAAGATCCGCATCAAACTGCAGAATCATTTCCGGTTTGCCTCCATGAAGCCAGCTGCTTGAAAAGGTTAAAAATAAGCGAAGGCCATAAGGGTAAGGAAAATTTGTTATTTCTTTGCGATGGAATTCAACCTGATGAATAGCTGACTCGATAAGTTTATTATCGATTCCATTGGTTGCAAGTTCATTTAAAACATTAAAAATGATAGACTCGATTTTGCCTGAAACGGATTTTTCAACGTCTTTAAGCCCACATACAAACAGGGTGTCCTTATTATTTGAGTCATAACCGGTTCCATCGCTAAGAGCTGTTCCAAGGTTTGAATCTATCAAGGCCTTGCGCAGCGGCGATGCTGAATTCCCAAGAAGGATTTGCTCAAGTAGAGTAAGCACCAGTACTTCAAAAGAATCTTTTATATCTGCAGTCAGCCACGCGACGCAAATCTGGTATTTTTTTGATGGGTCTTCATTTTTACCAATAGGATATGTATAAGTTGCCTTTTTGGGTTTATCCCACCTGGGTTGAGAGAGAACATCTGTATCAGGGTTAATTTTTGTAAAATCTTTTAAAATTTTATCTTGAATAAAAGATAAATGATCTCTTAAAAGCAGGTTCCCATATGTGTAGAAAAAAGCATTGCTCGGATGATAATGCCTTTTGTGGAAAGCTTTAAGCTGAGCATAGGATAAACTGGGTATTACAGCAGGATCGCCACCTGAATTATTACTATATGTTGTGTCAGGATACAGTTTATTTAATAGGGCATGGGTCATTACTTCATCCGGCGATGACATGGCGCCTTTCATTTCATTATAAACTACACCCGTATAAACTAAATGTGATGACTCAGAGGCTTTTATATTATTTTCAAATTCGAGGCGGTGTCCTTCTTGCTTAAAACTGAGCTCGTTAATGCTAGGGTAAAAGACAGAGTCAAGATACACATCCATCAGGTTGTAGAAGTCTTTTCTGTTTTGTGTAGAGAAAGGATACATCGTCCAGTCCGATGCAGTAAAGGCGTTCATAAAAGTGTTCAGACTTCTTTTCAGCATGGAAAAAAAGGGATCGCGTACAGAGAATTTCCTGGAACCACAGAGAACAGTGTGCTCCAGGATGTGCGCAATACCGGTTGAATCAGTTGGTACTGTTTTAAAGGCTACACCGAAAGTATTTTCCTTATCATTGTTACTTATATGAATATGCCTGGCACCTGTTGGAGTATGCTCTATGTCATATAAGATCGATCTTATTTCTTTAAGTTCAACTATTTTTTTTATTAAATAGCCGCAGATATTGTCGTTTTCTTTAATATTAGGATTGTTTTGATCCAAAGTATTATCCATATATAACTACTTTCTAAAATTACTTGTTTGATATTAACAGCTGTCTAATTAATGAGTTCTTAGTAAAACGTAAAAGTATGGACACTCTGGACCATTTTAGACATGCATATATATCCTCTTGAATAATTCAACATATCGAAGATATCTATGAGGCTATATATACATATACACCACGGCTCTTGCGCTTAATTTTTTTTATCTGATTAAGCCTAAATATAATATTTCTGAGTTTTTTCTCCCCAAAGCCGGTTTCAGCTTGAATTTCAGCAAAACCAGCGCCTTGTTTGGACTTCTTAATGGCTTCAAAAACCATATCAGAAGCTGTTAAAGAAGACTCGGAGCTAGATTTTTTGGTTGTAGTGATATCTTTAGATGAACGTTTGCTTTTGGTAAGAGCTGGTGACGACTTGAGCATTGTTTCCAAACGATCTATTTTAGCACTAAGATTGTCTACATCTCTTTTTGTTGGAACATTGTAATGCCGCATAAAAAATTTGACCATTGCATCGAAACTTACTGATTTTCTCCTTTTTTTTGGCATAAGATCCTCCTTGGGTAAGTGGTAAATAACATTTAGAAATATTTATATAAAACTACTTAATTGTATAGAAAAAGTCAAGAAGTCTTCATGATTGAAGATGTAAGATACTAAAATATGATTGGGGGAACTTAAAGAACTAGTAGTAAATAATGAATGTTGAAAATAATAATATCTGATGTTAGCTTTGAACAGTATTTTGAAGTGATCTCTACATAACTATCAGATGCGGTAAAATCAAATGAATCCGAGAGAGAAAATCCAGCAATTTATAACTCGATCCAAACAGCTTAATGGTGACCCACATTATGTTGCTCTTGGAATGGCTATAGGAGTATTTGTAAGTGTAACTCCAACCATTCCTTTTCATACAGCTACTGCTTTAGCTCTGGCATTCATTTTGCGGGGGAGCAAAGCAGCCGCCGCAATCGGTGTATGGTTCAGCAATCCTCTTACTATACCTTTATTTTATAAGGGAAGCTACGAGGTTGGGGTGTCTATTTTTGGCAATTCAGCTCCTTTTAGTACAGAATATGAATCGATTTTAGAGCTGTTAAAACTGGGAGCGGATGTTACTATTGCTATGATTACAGGCGGGATTATTCTTGGTATTCTCCCCGGTATAGCGGCCTATTTTATAACCCATAGAATATTTATTAAACTCCGGTTGCGAAAGAAATCTCGAATATGACATCTCCCAGGACACTACTTGCCGCCTGGCGAATGCATGCTAAGAAGCAGTTGGGCCAACATTTTTTGGAAAATCTATCTACTTCAGAAATGATTGTGTCCAGCTGCAAGATTGCGCCTGAAGATATTGTTTTAGAAATAGGGGCTGGTTTAGGCGCGCTTACTATACCTGTCGCTCGGATAGCGAAAAAGGTTTATGCAGTTGAGAAGGATCATAAGATAATCTCTCTGTTAAAAACAGAACTTACTTCAAACAGCCTTTTTAATGTTGTTTTAATTGAAAAAGATATACTGAGAGTTAATATTGAGGAATTTGCTGAAGAAGCCAATCGTAAAATACTAGCTTTAGGAAACCTTCCGTACAATATTTCTTCCCAGATCCTCATTAAACTTATAAAAGCCAGAAGTGCTGTAAGCCGTGCAGTCCTTATGTTTCAGAAAGAACTATCTCAACGTATTACAGCGCAGCCGGGTTGCAAGGAATACGGACGGCTTACGGTTATGCTTAATTATTGTGCAGACATAAAAAAAGTTGCAGATGTTAAGGCTTCTCAATTTTTCCCGAGGCCAAAAGTTGATTCCGAAGTTCTTGAAATAACTTTTAAAGACAGTCTGAAATATTCAGATGATGAAGAATTTCTTTACAGGGTAATAAAAGCTGCATTCGGGCAGAGAAGAAAAAATCTTAAAAATGCTCTTGCAGGTAGCGAGCTTCATATTGCTGCTGAAACGTCTATGCATGCGCTGGAAAATGCAGGCATAGATCCAACCCGACGCGCAGAAACCCTCAGTGTTGAAGAATTTGTAAGGCTGAGTAATATACTGAAGGTTAAAGGTTGAAGACTGAAGGGTGTTTGAATCCTTAATTTTTAGTCTTCTACCTTCAGCCTTCCACCTTCAGCCTTCTCTGTCACATATTCTCTGCCACCGAAACAGTCCTGTCTCCAAGCATGTTAACATAGCTTCCCATTTCATTATCATACCAGCCGTATATGACGCACTGAGTTACAGGAATTTTTATAATTGTATCATTTAATGAAGAAATAATACTTTTATCTAATCCAGGCACTTTTTTCAAATCTATTTTAACATCAGCGGTGCTGGTATGAGTCTCATGGCCTTCAATTATTGTTGCTGCAATCGGCATTCCTATAATATCACCAGAGACATTCTGCTCGTCTGTATAGTGCAGATATCCGTTTGGATCTTCAGCCGCTGCTTGCATATATATGTTGTTTATTAATTTTCTTCTTATCTGTTCTCCAGACAAGTCTTCCTGGAGATTCATTACTAGAATGATAAGAGAACCAGTTGAGGTGGGGATTCTTACAGATTCAGCAATGAACCCGATTTGTTCCATTTCAGGAATAACCAGTCTGAGTGTATTGGCGGCTCCTGTTGAGGTTAGTATAATATTATTCATTACACTTCTGTTTTTTCTCAGATCGGTTGCCCCTGTTTTTGGCAGACGGTCAAGAACTTCCTGTGATCCAGTGACCGCGTGAACGGTTGCCATTGAAGCAGAAAGAATTTTTTTGGGACCGAAATGGTTGAGAATGGGTTTTATCATATGGGCAAGGCATGTGGTGGTACAGGACGCATTGGAAATGACATTATGACGTCTAGGATCATAATCATTATCATTTATTCCCATTACTGTAGTTACAGCGTCTTCCGGCATTTTTTTGCTTTTATCTTTTATCTTAAATGGAGCTGAGGCTATAACTTTCTCTGCTCCTGACTCAAAATGTCCTCTTAATGCTCCTTTGGGGTCGTCTGTTGAAAGAGTTGGATCAAGAAATTGTCCTGTTGTATCAACTACCAGATTAACACCATGATCTTTCCAGCCGATTTCGAGCGGATTTCGAGATTTCCTTAAGAACTTGACTCTTATCCCGTCAATTATCATGCTCCCGTCTTTTTCATCCAAATCTTGAATAACAGGCCCGGCTTTTTGACCATAAAGAAAACCATGCAGCAGACCGTAATTTGAATCCCTGCCTGCATAATGGGCAATATCCTCAATGGATGTCCCAGCCTCCCGTCCGATATTAACTATAATTTCATCAAAGTATTTTCTGGCTACATGGTGCCATACAGTAAGTTTCCCGATTCTTCCAAATCCATTTACGCCAAGCTTAAGTCCCTTTTTATTTAAGGCACTATTCCACATCTTACCCCCCTAAAATATTATCAATTTTCTTTTACTTTTATTTTACCTTGATAAATTGAACCTTCCTGTCCCTCGATACTTATATAATCTCCTGATTTTAAAAATACCTGATTAAAGAGGCAATTTTTTTCTTTTTCATTACATACTAGATCTCCTGAACCAATAACACATGTTTTCCCTAGTCTGTGAGCAACAACTGCTGCATGGGAGGTTAAACCTCCACGTGCTGTTACAAGACCATCAGCCGAATTAATTTCCATGATGTCATCGGGGACAGTATCTCCTCTAACAAGAATTAAAGATGTTTCTGGCTCTAATTTTCTCCATTTATTAATATCTTCCAGGGTGAAAACTACCCTGCCGTTCATTGCCCCGCCGCTTACCCCGATACCACGGCCTAGATATTTTGCCTTATTTATTGCTTCAGGATCAAAAGTTAGTACCTTTTTTCTTTCTCTCATTGTCATGTCCCTGGTCTGAAGCAGATATAAATCTTTTATTAAAGGACTTTCAAAGGTAAACTCTATTTCCTGCGGAGTCCAGCCTTTTTTATAGATTAGTTCATTAGCCCACTCTTTTAAAGCCTTATAAATTTCGGGGAAATGTGTTTCAAGTGTTATGTCGGTCTCCCTCATTTCTATTTCCTGCTGGTTAATAGAGATAGGCAAAGTTTTAACAAGTCCTGAAACCACATCTTCTCCCTGGTTTCCAAGGGTAAAGTCGCCCCACAATTTCAGGCTGTCGCCAGACCATCTGGGATTATGTGTAAAGATTACTCCGCTGCCGGATGAATTAGAAAGATTTCCAAAAACCATCTCCTGTACAGTGACGGCAGTACCCCAATCATCTGATATACCCATAATTTTGCGATAAATTCTTGCTTTTGCTGAATTCCATGAGCTAAAGACTTTTTTGATTGTCAGATGAAATTGCTCTATAGGATCTTCTATGATATCCATTCCAGCATCTTGTATCATTCTTTTGTAGGTCAGTGCAATTTCTTTCATATGTTTGCCGGTGAATTCTCTTTTATAAGGTATCCCCAGTCTTTTTTTGAATTCGCTTATTATTGCGTCAAAAGCATCCCTCTCAATATTAAATGACATGCCATAGCACTGAAGAAACCTGCGATAATTGTCCCATGCAAACCAGGGATTTCCGGTTCGGGCTGCAATGCCTTCTACTATTTCTTCATTGATTCCAACATTGAGGAAAGTGTCCATCATGCCGGGCTGAGATATAGAAGAGCCACTTCTAATTGAAAGAAGCAAGGGGTTGGTTGGGTCTCCAAGGGATTTGGATTTGAGCTTTTCCAGTGCGGATATATTTTGAGCAACCTGTTTCCTGAAATTCTGTTCGGCCGGCGGATACTTGTCAACTATTTCTCTGCAGCGAAATACTTCTGTTGTAATGACAAAACCTGGAGGGACGGGCAAACCGTAATTTTTCATCTTAATTATGTTAAGAGCCTTGTTCCCAAGATGAATTAATCCGAAAACTTTGCTATTTTTATCAACTATGGAGGTCATAGCCCTTTGATGGTCATAATTAAGCAGCAGGTGAAGCTTATCTTTTGGCAGTTTGTCGGATTGATGAAAGAGAGTGTTTAATATTTTAGTTAAAAAGATATCTAGCTGCCTAAGTCCAAGCGAAAGAGCTGTTCTGTCTCGAAAAAAGATCTCAGATACTCTGTGTTTCAGCTTTTCATGATCAGTCATGCCTTCTTTTGGGAGGTATCTATGTAGTATTTGGTCGACAGATATCCGATTTAAAATTTTTGTTAAATTTTCTTCGTGGATGTTGTTAAAATAGTCATTTATTATATTTTTTACCGCTCTGGTAAAGCCTTTAAATATATCGACGTACTGAGTGAAAGTAAATCCCCTTGTCTCAAGAGAATTTGATAGAAGTTCTATCTGGCGTTCCATTTCAACTGAAGAAATTCCATTTACTTTTAATGCCTTGTCAAACAATATTAAGCGGTTGTAAATCTGGTAAAATGTGGCTCTAGTTATAAGGTTTAGGTCTATATTTTGAATAAGTTCTTCAAAAAGAACATTCACTAGAGATTCTATTCGAAAAGTAAGGCCAAGCGCATCAAATTTCAATTCGCGGTAGTATCCATACATCGATGGAATATCCACCGTGATATGTCTTTTTTTATAAATATCTTCTCTAACTTCATATGATTTATGTGACAGAATCAGATTTTTTAATAATTCAATATGATCTATCAGCATGGAAAGCTTTTTCTTGAGGTCTGGTTCAGCCAGGGCTTTTTTCAGCTTGTCTAAATCCGGGAAGGCTTCGACTTTAAGCTGCGCAATATAATTGTCCATTTCAATAAAATCGATATTGTATTTCTGGTTTAAAAGTTTATAAAAAGATATTGCGAGTTCCAGCCTTTCCAGATCTACTTGAGGAGCGTCTTTAATGTCTGACAAAAACTTTTTTATTTTTTCATCTTTTATGGCAATGAGGTCATAAGGCAGGTTTAAACCTTTTTGCTCAAGTTTTGACATTGCCAGGTGAATGCCATCAATGTATGGACCTTTGGTGCTGATTTGGCTGTAAATAGTCGGCGGGACGAATGGCTCAAGAAGGCTTTTTTCTCTGGTCTTCCAGAAATTAAGGACAGCCTCCATAAAGTTGATTATCAGGTTGTTGCTTTCAACGTGGCTTTGTTTACGTAAAAAATGGACAAGCACATCTTTCCTGCCGATTATGTCGTCGATATCAGTAGAAATGTCTCTCAGCTTTCCTTCAGCGCCAATATCATTAAAATACACTGGGAACAGCTTTGCCAGTTGTTTGGCAAGATTATATACTGGTTTAATATCGCTATTTAAAAATTTTGTAATATCTCTAGGGAACAGGTCGGTATCTTTGAGAAATACACCGCAGAGAGAAAGATGGATTATAAGGCAAGAAAGAAGTTTTGCTGACCATTTTGGATTAAGCTCAATCAGCTCTAACCACGTTCTTATATTCTGAATATGAGCGCTGTTGACTTTTATTTGCCAGTCGTTTCCAACGCCTTCTATCATTGGAGATTGAAAGCCCAGATCGATTGTTGAATCAATAAAAAAATTAACAAGGTCAATTTCGTCGGTTTTGTAAACCCCTTTACCCATATTTAGCACGCAGTTCAAAACTACGGAAGGAAACTTGCTTGTTCGAGTTTTTAAAATAGAAAAAGTTTTTTCAATCAGTTTGTTTATATTGTAGTGCTTTTCATGGTCTATAAGCCAACTTATTGTTCTGTTTATCTCTCTTAAAGCTTCCTCATGTATCATAGATAGTCCGGAAGTATTCATAATATGGAAGAGGAATAAAAGCTTCCATCTGTTTCCTTTGCTGGTTTTTATTCCTTCTTGAAGAAGCTTTTGAGGAGTTTTCCTGTATTTTTCAGCAATCTGTTTGTACCCCGGCATTTCCAGAAGGCTTTTTAAAAGTTCTTCAGAATCAATTTCTTTTCCCTGGGCAATATCGTCCAGCTTGAGATTCCATTGTTTAATTTGATTATGAGATATATCATTAAAAATAGTTTTTAAATTCAATTCGTTATCAGTTAATTCTGCTTCTTTTTCAAACCAGGCCTGAGGGTCTTCCTCGCTCAACCAGTATGAATATGAATGCTTAAAATATTTTAATAGAAGTAGATTGATAGACTTATAGCCTATATTTATTTCAGATGAATATGTTAAAGGCTCTTCGGCCAGGTTTTTAATTTGATAGAAACTTTTAATAAAGAGGAAGAATGTTTCATCGTTATAATTCCTGATATGATCAAGTGTGTTATTGATTACCGGCATAAACCTTTTGATATCAGGGCCGGAATCCTTAATAATTTTTTGTAGAAAGAGTAGTAAATTGTCAACGGCATCGGCTTTTGCATCTTTTTCGTCACTTGATTCAATTGCGGTCGTAAAAATATTTACGAAAAGCGCTGCTGCTTCGTGACCTTTAGAATGGTTTTTTAGAAGATAAAAATAGTCCAGAGAATAACTTCTTGCTTCCTGTATAATAAATTTCCAATTCTTGTAAGGATGAGAAAGCTCTTTAAGAAAGGTATTCAGTCCATCCATCAGACCATAATACTTTGACATGACTTCCTGAAGGACTGAATACTTGGCATCTATGGTGACATCAACATGATAGTCGGCTATATTTACTTCAAGGGCTTTTGACTTTATCTTCAAACCCTTCTCCTTTCTTAACAGCTTTACGGGCTTCAAGGCGCGCTTTTAGTTTTGGGAAAAGATCTGTGTTCGTATGCGGTAAAAAGAGAGAGGCCACGTAATTGTTCATGAAAGAGGCAGTTTCCGAAAGCTCGAAGTTTGTCATTTTTCTTGCCACCTCTACCACATCTTTTCTGATACGGTTTGTGAGTGAGCTTATTTTTGCCCCCATGAGTGATCCATTGCCAATAAAAGTAATTTTATTAGGATCTATTTCAGGCAACAGGCCTATTATCATGGCCTTTTCCAAATCTACATAGCTTCCAAAACCTCCGGCCAGAATAATGCGGTCAATATTATTAATACTGAGACCCACCTCTTCGAGAAGAGTCATGCATCCGCTATACATGGCGCCTTTTGCCCGTATAAGATTAGTTATATCCGGCTCTGTAAGAACAACATCTCTATCTATTTGGGTAAGATGAGCGGGCGCAAGGACGTATTCATATACTCCATCAACCTGACGTATGCGGCTTGTCTCAAGTTTGCGGTTGAATTTACCAAGATTATCAATAATACCCATTTCAAACATAGTTGCTACTATATTTATAAGCCCTGAACCGCAGATGCCTTTTGGCCTCACATTTCCAATAGTTATGTTCATGGGCTCCAGGCTGAAAGGATCTATGGAAAAATCCTCGATAGCTCCTGTTGTGGCGCGCATTCCAAATTTGATGCCGCCCCCTTCAAATGCCGGACCCGCAGAACAGGCAGCGCAGGCA
>JAHIKR010000176.1 GCA_018897415.1 Pseudomonadota bacterium | reverse complement strand
TCCGGCAAACGCCTAACCGAAGAATTAGAAAAAGAAATGGTCCCGTTAATCGGTAAGAGCGAAGATCTCCTGAAAATCTATGAGCTAAGAAAACTTGACCAAGCTATAAAAGATTTAATAATCCATAAGATAACATAGAGGGAAATAAGGCAATTTTTAGATATTAGGCGAAAAGCGTATTCCTTGTTATTATTATTTAAAAGGATTAATGGATATCAGGCTCAAGAAATACGCCTTTCTAAACAAAATAGAGAAGAAATAATAGGGCATACGAATTGCGGCTATTAATTGTTAGAGTAAAAATAATATGAAAAAGGATTTCAATTATTGGTATTATTTAGTTGCCTTCATTGATATTTTAGGTCAAAAAGAAGCTTTTCAAGGGATTAATGATCTTCCGAAAAATGAAGATGAAAAAGAAAAATTAATACGGGCACATTCACATACTGCTTTATTTGTTGAAGAACTTAGGGGTGGGTTTGACGATTATTTTAATGCTTACACGGAAATAAAAGAGTCTGAATTCAAAGTTCCGGAAGAAAAGAAAGAACAATTTGATGAAATGCGCAAAAGTATTTTAAAACATGCGCGTTTTTCAGATTGCCTTCAATTCTTCGTTCCCTTGGAAAACAAAAAATATCATTCACCTTGTGCAAATGGTGTCTTTGGGATATTGGGTGCTTGCGGTGGAATGCTATTGTGGTCTTTAGCCAGGGGAAAACCTTTCAGGGCGGGCATAGATGTTGGGATCGCTACAGAATTAAGTAGTGGCGAAGTATATGGTCCAGGATTTTTTAATGCATATACGTTAGAAAGTAAAATTGCTCAATATCCAAGAATTGTAATAGGAAATCACCTTATTAATTATCTAGTAAATTTGTCGCATAAAAATCCGCAATTACCAAACCAAACAAAAGAAGATGTAGAACTATGCAACATTATTGCTGATAGTTGTTTAAAGATGATAGGGCAAGATTTGGATGGGCAGTATATCCTAGATTATTTGGGAGATAAATTCTTCGAGATTTTTACTAAACACTTATCTAACGAGGAAAAGGGTTTAAACTCTAAAGTATTTAAGCTTGCTTTTGATTTTGTTGAGAGCGAATATAATAAACAAAAAGAAAATAGAGATCAAAAACTCGCTTTTAGATATTTTATGTTATATAGTTATTTCAAATCTAAAAATACAACTCTAACGCAATCCACCTGACCTTTTTCCTCCGCTAAAGCGGCTCCAAAAGGTAGGTGATTTCTGTGTGAAAAATAAAAGGAGGCCCCATGCCCCAGAAAAAAGCAGAATTTATCAAATTCAATACCATTAAAGAATACTTTAAAGATGCCTTCAAGATGCGTTCCTCAGAAAGTGCGGTTAAACTGTCAATGAAGGAATTTGATTTAGCGATAGAGACCGTGCTCAAAGAAGCAGGGGAGTTGGCCAAACAAGACAAACGCAACACGGTTATGGACCAAGATATTATTTCAGCCGTAGAAAAACACTTAGGAAAAAGAAATTTAACCTGGCAGGAGACAGCCGAAGAAATCATCCGTAAAAATCCCACTGATCTTGGCAAGATATCCAAAGCCATTAACGACTACATTGAGAAAAACCAGGGGAATAAATGAATCAGGGAGAGCTAACCTTTGCTATCTCAAAAAGATTTTTTCTCACCCAGACCGAAGCAGGGGAGATCATAAAATTTATTTTGGCAGAGATAACACGGGACCTTAAAAAAGGGGAAAGGATATCCTTGCGTGGCTTTGGTTCCTTCAATAAAGAAAAGCGATCCTCAAGAAAAGTCCGCCATCCAGAAACAGGGAAGATTATAACCATACCGGAACGAATTACCGTAGATTTTAACCCTTCCGAATCTCTCATGCAAAACTTAACTTAATCTTAATGACTTAATGCACCGCCCGCTGGGGCGGGCTGCGTTGGTGGTGTATGCGCCGTTCAGCCTCGCTGTCGCTCGGCTTCACTGCCCCGCTCGCTTGGCGCTCGCTCATTTGCCTGTAAAACGTCAACTATTTTTTCCGCCTAACGACAATTATTCTTTCCGGTTTTAGGCTAAATTTTTTTAGCTCGCCTCCTTTATTTTACGATTTTTAGCCGCATTCATGCGATAACTGTCGATATTTAATTCTAAAATGACGCTGTGGTGCACAATTCTATCTACTGCCGCGGCTGTCATCATGGGGTCTTTGAAGATGTTTTCCCACTTTGAGAAGGGTAAGTTTGATGTAATCATAACGCTGCCCTGTTCATACCTCTGGGCTAAAAGCGTAAAAAGTACTTCCATTTCTTCTTTTTCTTGCTGTACGTAGCCGATATCATCAATGATTATCGCGTCATATCTGCTGAGTTTCTTCAATAAACGCGGTAGGCGTAAGTCCTTTTTGGCTAGAAGGAGTTCTTGCAAAAGAAGGGCGCAGCTACTAAAGTATATTTGTTTATCCTGCTTAATAAGCTCTTGCGCCAATGCGCAGATAAGATGTGTTTTGCCGCTGCCAGGATTCCCGAAGATAAGCACGTTTTCATTATGACTGATAAAATCTCCCCCTAGAAGCGTTTTAATCTGTTGATGGACCTTTTTAGGAAGACGGCTTATCTCAAATGTCTTGAGGTTTTTCTCAAGCGGCAGATGAGATTCTTTTAATCTACGGTCAATACGGCGCATACGCCTTGTTTCGCATTCTGTCTCAAGCACGCTTAAGAGATACTCCTCATAGCTTAATGATTCTGATAGAGCTTTTTCTGCTAAATCAGGATATTGTTTAAGAACAATCGTCAGTTGTAATTCTGTTAAACAATTATTTAATTGTTCGAGCTCTTTTTTATCCATGATAGGCCGCCTCTTCAAGAAGAGCGTCGTACGATTCAAGGTTATTATTGTCCACGCTAACCTCTGTTACCGGAGGCAATTTAAATTGTTCGTCTATTTGACCCTTAATATTTAACGCTGTCAGCTCTTTATCATGTTCGACGAGATACCTGATAGCACTTTCGGTTACTGTTTGGCCTTCTTTTGCCGCGTAATATAAAATTTGCACATACTGTCTATTTGCTTGTAACGCCATATTTGAACACAGCCAATCATAGGCAATCCTGAACCAGCTTGATGGATATAGATCTTCTTTATAACGGTAATTTTCAAATGCGCCCGGCTTACGTACCAGCCAGTCAATTATATGCCGATAATCGATCCTGTGTTTACTTGTGCCTCGCTGGCGCGGAATATGGTCAACTATTTTCTGCGCATACCAGATCTCAATATGATCGGCATATATCCGCGCCTGTACTTTTTCTCCGATAAGGCGGCTATGCACTGAATATGTGTTATGCTGTATGTTCAGGGTGCTGCTTTTGCCGACCTTTAGATTATCCATATTCTTACAATCATCAAACCGCGCTTCAGGAAGTTGTCCAAGTACAGTTAATTCTTCTTCAAAGCGCTTCGTGCGCCCAGCATTAAGCTGATACGCAATTTTTTGGAGGAATTTCTTATAGTCAGCGATACTGTAAAAGTCTTTGCTATCCCGAAGCATTAATGCCTGAGCGACAGCATGTTTAAAATGGCGGTGAGAGGTTTCTATGTCGCCATTCTCATTGGCGCTATGAGCATTGGTTCTTTCTGGCAGAATCTCATAATGCCGTAATAATGCCTGATAATTGCGGTTAAACTTTTCCGGGTGGCAGTCTTTGTTTACCGCCGCGCTCATGCGGTCTGTCCTGTGCCGCTTTGCCCGTCCGCCAAGTTCCCATAGTGCATTCTGTAATCCATTGCTTAAGTTCTCAAAACTTTCGGAGTAGCATATAGTAAAGGTTTCCCAGTTTGAATAGGTCAACACAAAGTGATATAAAAGGTGATTAAATTGTTCGCCCCGTATTGTTATGCCAAGGCTATGCATATGAGTAAAATCTGAGGCGCTCAAATCTCCGGGATAGTGTATTTGAGGGAAGTATACTTCTCTTCCTGGGCCTTCTATCGCCCGCCAATGCTTGATCCTGCGCTGAAGTGTGCGTAATTGACCATTCTGATACCTTGCAGGGTATGTCCGATTAAAATGATCAAAGATGGTTTTTCCCTCAAGCCCAGGATTGACTTCAAGCATATCAAGTATTACTGGCCAGTCTTCAACAAATGGATCTTCGCGCGTTTGCCAGTTGTGTTCACATTTAAGCTGACTGGGTAATTTGTTAGCTTTAATGTACTTATAAGCTGTCCGTTCTGTCATGCCAGCCTTATCAGCTGCTCTGTATTGATATGTTTCCTTATTCTTAAACATAAACAATCTCCTTACCTGTTGATCTGTCACCATTTACGCCTCCTTTAGTTAGACGTAAATAGTGTACAATGGTTTACAATTAATCGGAAAGAATAATTGTCGTCAACCGGTAATTATAATTGTCGCATAACACCCTCTTTGTCAATCGGCAGATACCCTAATTCATCAATTATGAGCAGCCGTGGTCCTGTATATTGTTTCATACATTTCAAAAATGTATTATCAGCGATGGATGCACGTAAATAATTGATTGCATCTATGGCTGTCGTAAAATATGCCCTTATTCCTTTAAGGCAGGCCTTATAACCAATAGAAAGGGCTATGTGACTCTTTCCTACACCGGGCGGACCCAAGATTATTACATTCTTTTTATCTTCCATAAAATCCATATCCAGTATCTTCAATATTTGTTGTTTATTGATGTTCTCCGGATGATTGAAGTCAAAACCGTCTACTGTTTTTATAACAGAAAAACGCGCCTGGTGTATCCTTGCAGTTACTGATCTTTGGAATCTCGCAGAAGCCTCTTCTGATATAACTTTTGCTAGATATTCTATGTGAGAGAGATTTTTCTCAGATGACTCTCTTGCGGCTTCTTCGTGTATCTCCTTGATCCGCATTAGCCTTAGATATTCAAGGTCGTGCTGCAGTTGTTCTTTTACATCCATTTTGTTATTCCTCCTCGCTGAATAAATCGTCATACAGGTCCAAATCCCGTTCTTCCACGCTCGCATTATTAAATTCGCCGCTCCCTTGTATAGAGATTGGATTTATATGTTTATCGCGGCCTTTCCTATGCTGTAAGATAATATTCTTGATGTAGCTAGATCCAAAAGCCCTATACTTTAAAGCATGGTTAATTGCTTGAAGGACAATTTTCTTCCCATATATATTTACCATGCCCAGTATCTTCTCAATGTGATGGCTGAGATTGAGTTCACAATTGACCATGCCCTTAAGATATTCCTCACACCCATCTCCCAGGCCTAAAAATTCATCCCTCTTTTTATACTTTAAGGCCTTTTTCTTCATAGCTATAAGCTCCTGGTAATGTCTGGGGTCTTCTATGGACAAGTACTTCTCATATGTTCTCTTGTGTTGTGCGATCAAGGTGTTATTGTTATATATCACAACTTCTGTATCTGTAGCTTTGAGCGTCAATGCCTTACAGGCATATTGAAACGGTACAGAGTAAGCGTTACTGTCAAATCTTACACGGCAGTCTTTGGTGCTTTTAGCCGGGATTATGACTCTGG
>JAHIKR010000175.1 GCA_018897415.1 Pseudomonadota bacterium | reverse complement strand
TTTCACGCCGTCCATATCCCCTTCAAGCACAATATCCATCAGCACCAAATCCGGATGCATTTCCATTGCTTTTTCAATGGCTTCCTCTCCGGATGAGGCAATACCAATAACAGAATATCCCAAAAAACTTAATATATTCTTTATATCCTTGGATATGATGCCTTCATCTTCAACAACCAGGATCCGTGAATTTGACATATCCCTGGCTCCTTTGTCGAGACCTTTGAAAAACTTCCCCTTTTGCCCAATTTCTGTGTCTGGCTCAGATTTTAATCCTCAAAATACTCAATGTATTCCTCCGGTTAAAATCTTCGCCATCCTTGAACTTGAACAAAATTGAACGTTTTTCAAAGGTCTCTTGTCTTGTAACTCACCTTAATTAATTCAGGAATAAAGAACGAACATATCGTGTAAAACCAATGTAAAAACTAACTATTATATATCATTGACTATCCTATAATCGAATACCGCTGGAAATATGAATTTCTTGTGGAGATTTTTATGATTTATTTTTTGGTAGGCGGTACTGGGTTTGAACCAGTGACTTCTACCGTGTGAATACGTTTTTCTTCTAAATCACTATAAAACATGATATAATAACAAAAAACAAAATACAATATTATTAGATGGTTATTTTTATCATGTTATAGGACTTTTTACAATGGTTTTGGCTGTTGTGGTCAAAATTTAGTCACAATTCTAAATTATCTTTCCGTGGATAGTGCGAGCTCCCCGAAGGCGGTTTTTCATTCGGCCTGATGGTGAGCTGGTTTTCTTATCATAAAATGGTTCATCAAAATTGTTGTTGACATTGGTATAATTTGGGTATAAATAGCTTAGAAAATAGGCGATAGGCGATATGGTGAGATTTCAAGCAAAAGACATTCAAAGAATTGTTCAAATCCCCAAGCACCGCTATGAATATATTGCTTCAAAAATTGGGATTAAACCCGATGTAGAAGAAGTTGAGGGCCAAGGGCATGTTCATATTTATTCCTTCAAGAATTTACTCCAATTTGCCTTTGCACATCACGCAGGTATATTAGGCTTGACACCAAAAGCCTCAAGAGGATTGCTTTCATATTTAGATGAGGTAGACAATGCGCCTGTAAACTTTGGGATATATGATTCAGATATGTTTGAAGACATTTCCATACATTATGTTATTGATATTCAGTCCAAAAATTTCTGCGCAACTTACACTGCTGGGAGCCAGGAGGGCCGAATAATACTGGAAAAAACTGACAGAGGCTTCTTAATCCCTGGACAGAAAGCCTCATTTTTATATGAAACTGTTGGTTTCATTACTATTAACGTTCGGAGTTTAAAGAAAAAAATTGTAGCTAATATAGATCAATAATTTTTTTACCCTTCATTGCCTATTACATAGGCAATGTTGCAATCTGGAGGGCATTATTATGAATTTGGAACTAAAGGCAATGGTTATTAAAAAATTTGGCAGCCAAGCCGAATTTTCGATGGTCATTAACGAAGACGAAAGCACAATTTCAAGGGTTATTAAGGGCCGGAGGAGGTTGAACGATGAACAAAAAAACAAGTGGGCCGATGCCCTTGGCTGTAAGCCGAATGAAATCTTTAACGAATTGCAAAAGGAGCAGACTTTACCATGAATCAGAATCTTTTAACCGTTGATGAATTAGCTGCGTCTTTGTCCGTCCCAAAGTCATGGGTGTACTCAAAAAGCAGGGAAAAAGGTCTGGACGCCATGCCAAAAATTAAGGTCGGTAAGTATTGCCGATTTGTTCTTGATGATGTTCTGGAATGGCTGAAAAGCCAGAATGAGACCGAGTAATGAAAGTTACGATCCTTGGGAAAAACGGCCTGAAGACGGTTGACCTAAACAGGAGAAAAGCAGCCCGTGAAAGATGCCTAAACTGTACCGGATGGTATCACAAAGAAGTGACTAACTGCACATTTACAGATTGCCCTTTGTATTCTTTCCGGTCTGGACGCGGCAAACAAAACGCTAAGACCAGGTCAAAGGCAATCCGTGAATATTGCCTGTGGTGTATGGACGGACAGGCTGCGGAAGTGACCAAATGCACGTCAAAAGATTGCTCACTTTTTTCATATCGCCAAACTAAGACGGACAGGTCAATAGAAATTAACTCCTATCGAAAAAAATGACCATATAGAGGTCTTTTCAGAAGGCAAAAACCAAAGCGGCATGGTCTTACATGGGTAATGGCGGCTAAGTTTAAAAATAGGTTCTTGGCTGGCGCCAGCGTGGGAGCTGGTGAAAAGATGTTCTTATCCCCAGGTAGAACACCAGCCATAACAAAACCTGGGGTATAATGTGGGAACAATAGCGGAAAGAATTGATAAAAAAATTTCAAAGGTTAAACGCTGGAAAGAAGCGAACCCCGGGGCTTCGTGGGAAAATCCAGACATTGAATCCGCAGAACCGAAAATTTATATCCCGAAAGAAATGCTAAATTCAGATGTTTATCGCGGCCTTAGCAGGGTTGCCATGCTTTTACTTCAAGATTTTTTTGCAAAACGGATAATGAAACAAGCGAGTAAGAAGAAATGGTATTGTGAAAACAACGGAAATATTATTTTCCCTGTTCGGGAGGCAGTAAAGAAGGGCTTTTCAAAAAATCAATTTCGCGATGGGATTGATGAGTTGCAAAGCAAGGGCTTCATTGACATTACACACCAGGGAAAGGGCGGCCGAAAGCCGTTAAATGGTATAGCAGATTGTTCTTTGTATTGGATAGATAACAGGTGGAAGCAATATGGGACACCGGAGTTTAAACCGGCCATGAACCCCCGGCGGAAAGATACAAGGCAAGGCAGAGGGTGGGCCTTAGTGATGAATAATCCAAAGACGAAAAAAGAGATTTTAGAAAAACGAAAAAAGAAATTATAGGTGTTTAAATAAACACTCATTAACCCCTTAACCAGTGTTAGTTTTGACACTCGTTAGGGCATTTATAGTAAAACAGAAAAAACAGCAAAAGTAGAGCAAGCCCTTGGGGGGCGTAAGTTTAAAGCAGATTTATAGCTTTTCTAACGAGTGTTGTTTAAAACACTATCTTTAAAGACTCTTCCTTTGGTGCGGCCTACGAACTAGCACGGGACATTGAGGGCTTGACCGGACAGCAGGCAAATTTACCCTGGCCAGAAAAAACAGGTGATAAAATGCAAAGAAAATCCTTGAGACTTTTTGAACAAGTGCAAAAACAGCAATAAACGCTTTTATATCAAGTAGTTTAGCTTGTTTTGTGCCTATAAAGGGGTAAAATTTACTTAATGATTTCGATTAAATACAAGGAGCTTCCTAAATGGGCGGACGTGGTTCAGGCAATTGGTGCAGGGATTCAAAATCAACGACTGGAAGCCAGCATCGAATTGACATGCGGTGGCTGAAAAAGCAAGGTTATCTTCGGCCTGGAGCCCTTGGCTCATTGTCATGGTCAAGGGGTGACGAACAGACAGGCTCCATCGGTTTCCGGATGGAACAAAATCGAATGATTCTCAATTACCGGCACCGGCCCAATGGTGGGGAATGGGAACCAATTGAACAGACAATTTCTTTTGATCGGACACCCTGCAACTATGGTGGATTACGAACCTGGTTTCAATGTCCCCGATGTTGGAAACGGGTAGCGCTTCTCTATGGTGCCGGGAAATACTTTTTTTGCCGACACTGTTATAATCTTACGTATGGCAGCCAGCAGGAAAGCATGCCTGACCGTCTCATGCGAAAGGCTATGAAAATCAGGGCCACGGTTGGGAGCAAGCGACAACCTCACGGAACCTATCCTGTTCAAGCCAAAAAACATGCACCAGAAAACTTTCGACCGCCTGCGCAGAGAGGCTGACCATGCAAACAACCTTTCATTGATAATCATGGGACAGCGGTTAGGTATTCATTTTTAAAGTACGCATCCGCAACGCGCGCGGCAATAGTAATTTTCCAACGCCTATAGTGACACGCATTGGAAAACCTACCGGCGGTTGCGAGAAGCTGAACAATCGAATAAATTTTCCTTGGGCCACAGTTACGCTAAGAGCGCTATGACGGTTATCCTGATAAGATTGTACTGTATCGGCCTTACCCTTTTTTATGGACTATAAAAAGGGGGATAGACCGGATTTGCAATTAGTTAGGATTAATCAATTAATTAAACGTTTTGCGCACAAGGCTATGTTGTTTTAGAAGACTATAAAAAAGAGAATTTACCGACACTATAAAAAAGAGTTTATGGATGACTAACGTGTGCGCGAGGCAATAGTTTTGCACCACAATATCTTGACTCATAAAAAAGAAATAAGTCCGCCTATGTGCGCGAGTCAATAGTTCTTTGAAATATAAATCTATGGTGAGATAACAACCAGCCTGAAGTCGGTTGTAAGTATGGTGTGTTAACCCCAAGGAAGGGTTGCGTGTCGCCATCCTGTCAAGGCAGGTAGGAGGCCTAACCGGAAAATGGCAATTTTCTTTTAGTTATTACAAGCTGCTTGAGGTATTGATTTCATATCAATACCTCAACTGGTTGTGAATAAGGCTGAATGTTTTATGCATAGCAGAGATCTGTTCGTTAGAGTTCATCTGTATTTTGGGGCGTACTGGAAAAGGCAGGAAGACAATTAAAGGATGTCCACCTTTGTCGTATAAAATAAGGCTTCCACCATAACCCCTTTATATTACAGTAATTAAAATTTAGTCATTTTTTTCTTTACAGCATTATTATAGGATGCCCCCTAAAGCCCTCAATTTTCCAAAGCTATTTTAAGCCTTCTTCTTTTTTTTCTTTCTATCCTTCTTTTTTTTTAATTCTTCCCTAAGCTTTTCTTTTTTGCTAGGGGTACGTTTCGGCTCTTTATTGTTTTCAGACATAATTCCTCTTTAAACATGATCTGTCGGATATATTATCTATAATAGCAGGGCTTATGTATTGAGAAAATTGTGTTATTAAATCCCCGAGGATTACATATTCATTCCGAAACTGATCCAGCAGTTCATATTCAGCAGACACAAGATCTTCATAAGCCAGGTACTTCATTCTTTCTTCGCCGAGAATGTTTTCTATCATCCGTAAGGCTTGCAACACCAACCCATGATTTGATGCCCCCTCGGCCGTTACCATCGCACCGGCTTTTTTCTTTTTCTCTGGACAAAATGTGTAAAAACCCCATTCTAGTTTTCCGCTTCGATTAAACACATCAAGCGGATAAAGCCGGCAGCAAAACGGCCGATCCGGATAAATGGAGCATCCCTGATTTTTGCTGTTAAGCATTGGGCAGGATCCGCCGATTTTTCGTTGAATGTAATGAACACCTTTAATATTAACTAATGGTACATCCAAGGCTTGCATAATAGGAACTTCTTCGTCAAATATGTAAACTAAGCCATTCTCACAACATGATGTGCAATACTTACAGCTAACCACCAGTTTTGCGGCACGTTCCATGGCACAACGCAAAGATTTTATATTTTCATTTATGAACATTGCTTTATTAATCCTCATCATTTTATATAATATCGGCTACGGCTTTTTTAATTTTTTTTGTAACTAAAGCGTCATTACTACTGGTGAAAACCCAAAAAAACTTGGCCGTATTTCTTTGGGCTTCCTGAAAATACTTGATCTGTTGGCTATATTCCGGGTGTAGTTCAAGCTTGCGGCCCTCCATATCATGCAACTCTTCAAGGTCAAGCCATTCTTTTGAAAAATTTGGTTTGCCATTAAACCCCTTGGCTATCTTGAGCGCAAGGCAATCCATATTAACACCAGCCTTATTAATGATTTTTTTTCGAAGCGTTCTTTCCTCGATATTCCCTTTAGTCCATATAAATTTCCCAAGAAAGGTATAAGGGTCTCTATTTCGTATTTGATATATGATTTGGCGAGCCAAGGGATCACCGGCTTCCAGCCGGATCAATAATTCCTCATCCGTACATAGAAGCAAATCAATCGCCTTTTTTTTCTGCTCATCTGAAGCCATTATCGGTTTTCCGTTAGACTCACAATGACGATTTCCGAACATGAAGAGATTGAATGCCTGGCATAGCATGACTTCCAATGCAATATTGGAGGGGTTTTCAAAACAATCATGAATAAGTCGCTCCTTGGAGTGCAACAAAGTCAGAGCATGTCCGATTGCTTCATTGGACAATTGGATCTGATGACCAGAATCATTATATCGGATAGTGAGCCCACTCAAAATGATGCTAAAGTTTAAATTGCTGGCGAATTTGAGCCCTGAAAAATAACTGTCCCTCCGGTAATGGTCAATCCTGTCCAAGTCTAGCAACCCGCTGGTCAATTCGTGAAGCATCATTAGTTCAACCCGTTTCTTCGAGTCAAACTCTTTGATGTCATCCAGATTCCCACGAATCAAATAAGATATTACATTACAATCGATTTCTGAGTTGGAACTGAAAATATCAGCTATATAATTATAACAATTATCAAAAGACGCATTCTTGTTGCGAAAAGCTTCTGCCGCTAGGCCCTCACCGCATAGAAATTCTTTAGCGACATCCTCATGTTTTAACTGAAATCCTAAAGCAGCCCACAAACAAATATTACTTTCCATAACGTGGCTAAATGCAAAATGGCCGACATCATGAAGCAATAAGGCCAAAAGGTATTCCTCTTTCAATCCTTTCCCTTGGAGCCAATCATTGAGAATCATTTGCGTCTCATTATCAGAACTTTCGTCATGCTCCTCAATAATTGATATCTTGGTTGCAGATAGGAAACCCAGGTAACAACACCCGATGGCATGGGCAAATCGAGTATGTGTTGATGAAGGATAAATTAAGAATGAGAGGTTGCTTTGTCGTAAAAAAGCAAGACGATTGACCTCCAGCGTTGACAAGAAGGGCAGTATTTGCTTAGGGGCATCGATATCTCGATAGCCCATATTAAAAAAGCTCCTTGTGCTTCCCGAAGCGGCTTCTTCAAAGGTAACATAGTCATATAATGGATCGTAAAAACTTATCCCGCCCAAGATTTATTCCCTTCCAAAATTATAAATTGTTTTGGCTAATTCACCATACGCTTTCGCCAGTGCACTGTGAGGCATTTTCAACGTGGAGATAAATTCTTCAAAATAGAGCTCTGACATATATGGGAACACATGGGTTGTCTCTTCACCGAGAGCTTTGAACAACGGAGATAGACGAACTATATTCTTTTTAGGATTTGGGCAGGCGGATACACATACCAAGTACGGTTTGCCAGCAGCTTTGCAGATCTCAATCATTTTTGAAATACCAAAACGGTTTTGCCGATCCGGCCGACAGACAAGTACGCCACAATGGGCCGCACGAAGCGCATAGGAAGCATAACTGGCAATGCCCGAGCGGGAATCAATTAACAAATAATCCAGATTATAAATCCGCTGCAGTGCAGGAAAAACTTCGTGACTCAAAAAGGCTTCAACCCCTTTATCCCAAGGAACTTCCTCAAGAAGCTTTGGGTCAGATATAGTCGGAATCATGAAAATGCCAGGAACTGCGCCAGGAACAAGTTGGACTTCGTGGACATATTGCTCGATCTTGCTGATGGATCGGTTTCTCGGGTGTAAGAAGTTCAAGAGGTCGCCATTTTGTCGGCAGGTAATCTCGAACAGATGATGAAGACCTGATGCTTCACAATCCAGATCAATCAGGCCGACTTTTTGGCCATAGGATAGATGTAGTGCCACTGCCACATTGACCAAACAAAGAGATCGGCCGGTACCACCTTTATAAGAGTAAAATGTAATGATATTCACGATAAACTTTGCCTTTACGTTGTTATTTTATTAAGCTTGGCTTCCATTGCATCGTTCTGCACCCGTTGGCTGGCATTACGTTCCAATTTTTCGTAAAATACTTGCTGCATCAATTTCAAAATTCGAGGATCTTCAACGGCTTCTTTCATGGTTCGCGCAACCAAAGCCGATGTCACCTCAAAAGAATAACGCAACGTTTGTTTTCCCTGTTGAAGATTCAGTAATGCCTCAGAAAGATAGGCATGAATAGAAAGGATGAGAAATTCTTTGTACCAGAGATCAGTTAACGTGTCGCGTAAAGCCAGTAAGCCGTTGAGCACTTTATCCTGAATGCGTAAATAGCCACTAGTTTCAAGCAGTGTTTGAAAATCATTGATATCTGATAGACTGATCAGGGTAAGGAGTATACCGGCCCACGACGATCGGTCCTCATAATCAAGAGAAGTATCATACTCTGCGGAAAGAACCGACAAATACTCTTGGGTGATGGAAATGGAGCCTTCCGCACTCGCAAGATCAACCGCATCCAGGTAGGCGGGAATAAATCCCTTTGTCAACTGCCGTATCTTCGGTTCCTGCAGATCATAGGTTTCTACAAGTGCCCGAAGCCCCCAAGTTGTATAAATCAGTTTGCGATTCGTCTTTTTTTCATCCCCGGTTAGTAGGTTGCGGTCGCTACGATCAGCAATCCATTCACCGGCCTTTTTAATCAAATTTCTGACGTTGTCTTTTTCTTTTTCTTGAAGTTGCAAGGCCGAAGATTCGATTGCTTTTTCGAGTGCGATAATGATAACAGCAGTAAAATATGTATCTGTAAAATATTCACGGATTCCAGCCTTGCCTATTCGGGAAGGCTTTGTTGCTCCTCCCCAACGCACGTATTTTTCATCCTCCACGTAGTAATCGGATTTATATAGAAAATCGAAGGCTTTTCGTGCGATTTCTTTGGCGGTTGAATTGAGATTCCAGGAATAACCGACCGTCTTTTTTATACTAGCCCACCGGTAGTAAAGGATGGAAAATTCGAGCATGAAAGCAGCAAAATCCATGTATTGGTCTTCACCCTCTATTGCGCAATAAGGGCTGGGGAAGAAACCATGCTTTTTTACGGACTTAAAAACAAACTCCGTATCCGATTTGAGAACATCTGGTCTCAAGATGAGAGGATTTTTGGGAAAATTCAACGCATATAGGTAAAACGGCTTCAATGATTCGGCTATCTTAAAAACTTGTGTGCCAGCGCTTTCTTCCTCTGCGTCTTTCCATCCGTTCTTTTCAATACGAATTTTTGCAAGGGATTCCAGCATGGATTGAAGTATGTTTTTGTGTATGCTTTCGTTTTCCATAAAAAGACTCCGAAAAAAAGATTAGGTATATATAGTTGACTCCCGTAACCACAATATTTAGGTTGCCCATCTAAACTTCATGTGGGATCATCAGATAACGATTCAACTCCATTTAAACTGGGATTCCCATTACAATTGGGGCAACGAAAGCCACCAAACCATCTAAGGTTTACTAGGCATTTAGAGTAATCTTTCTTAGTGGCGAAGCGCCAAAAAAATTCAGATATCATTTTTGGATAGTCTATAAAGCATATTGTGGGTAGGGGAGTCAACTGCATATCTATAGAAAGATAAGAACTTGTCTTTTAGCGAACCTGTTATCTCGCGCTCACTTTTTGCCCAAGCTTTAGATATTTTAACTAAAAATTATAAAATGTTGCAGTCGGATTGTCAAGATAATTTTTCACCTCACAATCGATTGCGACATCCGCTGTTGCTGGCACAATCTCAAGAATTGAAAAATGGAAATTAGTTGGGTCTAACTCTCGTAATTATAGATTGCCACCGTGACCATTTTGGGCATAGGCGGACAACCTACCGTAAATTCCTTGCTCCCCATAAGCCGACCCCACATAAAGATTTCCTGATACTTTGTCCTTTAACAAATAAACGCCATTGACCGAAGTGACCGAAGAGAGCGCCTTTACCCAAGTAAAGTTTTTGTATCTGGAAACTGAGAAAGCAGAGGGGTCGCGTCTTCATGTTTCACTTCTGTCAAGAATGGGTGACCCTTCTGTTTGTTCTTGAGAGAAGGGAGGAGCCGGTCATACTCGAAAAGGCGATGAACCCGACAGGGGGAGCCAATAATATTCGGCGTGTTGGCCATAGCCAGCCTTGGAATACAGTCAGAAGTTGGACGGTATTTTAAAACTCTCGGGGAACCGCATAGTGCGGACCCGCTTGCTATGTGGTGTGGGGAGGGGGAGAGAGAAACTCCCCCTTACCCGATTAGCTTTTTTTGCTATTTCCTATTTTTCTGTGTGATGTTTTACCTCTTGGAGACTTGAAATCTGGTATTAGTTTAGGCAAATAATCAAGAGCTTTTTCATCGCGCTCTTGAAAATATTTGTATGATCTTTCCTTTAGCCAGACAGTATCAACATATTCAATAAACTCAGGAAGGACCATTAATTCATATTGTCTTGCCTCAACTTCTGATATCTCCATACCTTCAGGTAACTTATGATTATACATTTTGAACTTATTAATTTTTTCAGGCGATCTTTTTTCTAACCATTTTGGAAATAATTTACCAACGCTTACATCAGGTCTAATCTCTTTACCTTTTTTACTCTTGTCTGGCATGTTATAACCTGCCATTTCAAGACGGCCATAAATCCTGATGACTAGTTCGCTAATTACTGAAAAATAACCTGTATCAACTCTGTCCCAGTTTTCATTGAACCTTTTAATAAAAGCTGGCATGGCATAACCACGAAGCTTGAAAACTCCTGTTTTTCGGATTTGAGGTAAAACTTCATGATAAACCCATTTTTGAAATTTTCTTGCTTCTGGTTTGTTTGAGCGAAAAAGTAGTCTATATAAACCAGGCTCATTAACAATCCATGTTTTTTGTTCACGCCCCATTGAATCTATGACCGGAAAAGTTTTCCGCTCATCTTCATCTAATCTTTCCACTACTTTATGGCTACTATCCAGATTTAACACAGCGCAAATATCCCTAGCAACCCACCAAACTTCTCCATCAATTTCAACAGTTCTAACTTCTTGCTCTTTCTCATATTCAAAAATCTGCAATTGCATTTGGGCGCCTCCTGTCTTTTTTTAAAGCTAACAGTGTTAATAAACGTAGATTGCTTTTCCATGATATCAGACTATATATCTGGAAGATATTTCCATGTATTCGGATATTAATTTAAACTAAATCCTCCTGTTTGAGGTTCAAAAAACATACCGAAATTCATCTAAACCAATATAGATTAAGTGAATATGCAAGTCAATTTATTATCTTTTTCGGGATTAAATGCTTGCGAGATACGATTGCTATTCCCTTGAATTGCGGAGTTGTGTGATAGCTAATCGGTATCGCAACTGGTTGTGAATAAGGATAGATGTTTGACGTATAGCAGCTATCTGTAACGAAGAATTAACCGGCTGACAACAGCCCACGGCAATAATGACGTTAAGGTTGTAATATTCCAGATTCCGCTTGACTCTACGACTGCCCTCATGGCGAACTATTTCCAAAATGGTAGATATTGATCAAATAATGGTTTGGAAAATTTCGTCTTCAAAGGGGGCAAATTCGGCTGGCCAAATTGTGCTAAACTTACATAGCAGTTTAAATTGTAATGGTGACTTTAGATTAACTTTAACAACAGAAACTTCTACTTTATCCGCACCATTACTATCAATTAGCCGCCCAAAATCTTTAACAAAAAACTTTGGACAGTAACCTACAATTTCAGGAGGATCATCGGTTCTTAACGCTAACGCGAAAACATCAGATTTATTTTGAATGTCTCTCATTAAATAGAGTTTATTGCCTTGATTAAGGTGATTAACTCTTTCGATATAAATAGGGGGTAAGTGTCTAATCCCATGACTGAAAAACGTGACTTCGTACTTTCCATTTCTTTTTTTAGGAATTGGAAACAATTGAAGAGAATCAGTTGCTCTAATTCCTCTTGTCCTGGCAAGTTCTTCAAGTGGTGTAATCTTATCTTTTTCCAAACCAAGCCAATTTAAATAGTCATCGTATTCCGGTCTCGATTTTTGAAGCAATCTATTTTTAAAAATCGGAAACAATTCTTCTGATTCGTGTGAATTGTCTAAGGGAGTCATCCGACCAAATGGCACAAAATCTTTTGCTCGTTTTGCGCCAATAGTATATTTAAAAATATATTTATTGTTGTTATATAGCAATCTTCCAACAGGCAACCATTCACGATTATGTGGATTTTGCCAAGCCAGAATAAGTTCGTCAATCATTTTATCAATCCTGTTTTTACCTCTAATAAGCGTTTTTTGTTTGCTTCCAAAATTGCTAATGCAAAATCAATTGCAGGCCCACTAATTAATTTATTTGGTATTTTGGTAAAAATATTTTTTATTTCAGCTTGGGATATACTTTCTAACTTATTTAACCAAAACTCTGCTGCCTTTCTATTTTGTTTAGCCGCAACAAGAAATACTTCTATTGTTTTCAATTGTTTTAGACCCTTATCATAAAACGCGGATTTTGTTTTTCCAACAAAAGTTTCTACACTGTACCGTTTATCATTGGTAGTTAGTCTTTCGTTTCTTTCTTTATCAGACACTCTACATCCCAGCCCTGATGCATGATCATATGTCGGCGCAAGATGTATTGTTTTGTTTATGATATCGAGTACAAAACCCCAGTTTTCATGATGGCGGTCCTGGTTAGAAATCCAACAATCAAACATTAAATAGCCTACAAACAAATCTATTGGATTCTGAATTGTTTTATTTTTTTCATAGCCAAGTGGCAACTCAGGTACCCCTTTAATGATCGCTAATGTTGTGGAAATGTTATAGTCTCTAACTTTGTAAAACTTATTTTTTGGATAATCTTTTATGACTTTTTCCAATACTTCATTTCCATGAACAAGTCTGCCGTTTTGAGGAACAAAAAGTTTTGATATTACACCTTCTTTTTCTTTCCATATCGCAAATTCATACTCAGCACAGGATAAACCTAAGAGCTTTGCCAATTCACTTGTAGCCTTTTCTGACCAATTTTCCCCAGTTCCAGGTCTACCAATTTTAAATAATTTTGTAGTACTATCTTTTTCATCATAAAACCAAAATTTTTCTTTTGTTCCAAGCTGTTCAATAGTGTCATATCCATCGGCTGGAATTTTAACTACAGGATATTTCATTATTTTTCTCATCAAAACCAATTACATTTTTTAAGGTGATCATATCACTACTGTCCGGTTTAAACTTTCAGAGTATCAATTAAGTGTTTGAAACTATATGACATATTGACAAAATTAAAAGGGATCGATTTGAATTTGCCCTAAACCTGATTTTATGGTTCTTTTGCAGAAAAACATGCGAAAGGAGCCTCACTATGAACCAGGGTCAAACTATTTTCTCTCAGGCAATCGATTTTCTACCAAAGAAAAAATTTAGTCAATGTGTCAATCGTTATAGCGGTAATCACCGTA
>JAHIKR010000174.1 GCA_018897415.1 Pseudomonadota bacterium | reverse complement strand
CCATCCAAGCACAGATTCTTCAACCAAAACCTGATTTGCCAGGCTGGCAGCTATGCCGCGAGCAGCTATCGTACGAAGTTCCTCAATATTATAAACAAGGCCGCCTCCCGTTCCTCCCATGGTGTATGCCGGACGTATTACAACAGGGTAGCCAAGTTGTTCCGCTACTTTTTCCGCATCTTCGACACTGTTAACGGCCTGATTTTTCGGCATTTCAATCCCGAGCCTGTTCATGGTTTCCTTAAATGCTGTACGGTCTTCCCCTCGCTTAATAGCGTCAATGTTAACTCCGATGACCTTAACGCCATATTTTTCAAGAACGCCCGATTTTGCCAGCTCGGATGAAAGATTAAGTCCTGTTTGGCCACCCAGGTTAGGCAGCAAAGCATCCGGACGTTCAGTTTCAATAATCTCTGTTAATACCTTAAGGTTGAGAGGTTCTATATAAGTTACGTCGGCTGTTTCAGGGTCTGTCATTATAGTCGCAGGATTCGAGTTCACCAGTACAATCTCGTAGCCAAGGCTTCGCAGAGCCTTGCAGGCCTGTGTGCCTGAATAATCGAACTCGCATGCCTGACCGATTATTATTGGACCTGAACCGATAATTAATATTTTCTTAATGTCGTTACGTCTGGGCATAGAAACTCCTTTGATTCAGTTTATAATACTATTCATAACTTTCGGTGTTTATATATTAAATGATCTGGCTGGACTGTTTCAGATGTGTAACATGCATTTTTTTTGCACGAATCTATACACCTTATTGTTATGAATGACAACACCGATTATAAATTTTTTTTGTAACCGTTACCCTATTTTTTAGCACAGCTTATACATAGAAAAGATACCAAATAAGCAAGAACCGCGCAGGCCATTATGCTGGGGATTCCGATGCTGAGGGCAATCTGGACTGATGCTATGGTCGCTAATACCGAGGCACAGCCATTGGCCGTCCATGCATATGCTCGCTGTACAGGGGTTTTCAAAAGATAGCGCATGCCAAGAGGGAAGGGCAGGCCCATAATAAATCCGGGCGGCATGAGAAGCATGAATGAAATAACTAACTGGTAAGGATATGAAAGCCTGAGCATTTTATGAATAATTGTATCAAGTCCTATGAATATAAGTAAAAGAGTTATGATAAATATCACAAGACAATAATTTAGAGCTCGATGTGTTATTCTCTGAGAACATAAGCCACCTATTCCCGAAAAAACAAGGATTCCTGTAATTACTATTGTAAAGCTTATAACAGGATCACCGAAGATAAGGGTATATTCTTTAATAAAGTAGAGTTCAACAAACATGAAGCCTGCACCGACCGATATAAAGTAGATAATGTTGTTTATAGAGGGCTTATTGTTGTTTTTCAAAAACGCAATAAGAGGAATGATGAGAAGGAGCAAAGCAACCAGCACTGCCTCGATAAAAACCACTGCGACTACTATTTCGCCAGACATGATAATGGAATAAGGTCTGCTGCCGGTGGTTTTGTATAGATTTTTAAGCCCAGACCACTTGAGGAATCTGCTGGGAAAAGGCCGGTTGTCTGACTGTGGTGCAACATCGAGAAAATAGTTTTTATAATAAGCTTTTTCAGTGCCTGATTTGTATGCCTGTTCAAGTCTCCTGATTTCGAGAAAATGATAAGGTTTATCGAATATGTTAAACCTGTTTGGCATATCGGGCGATATGTCATGTGTATATACGAGATCGAAGTTCCGGGCACGTGCGAATTTTTCTATAATTGAAGTGTCTTGTAAAGGTTGAGCAGATACGATCATGGTAAAGGTTCCCCAGTTTCGCATAATTACTATGTGGTATTCAGGGTTTTTAATCCCGAGTTCTCTGAGACCTTCATATGCAGAAGCCCATAGACGTATTGAATCTGAAGGGGGTAGAAGCAGTTTGCGAGAGATTATAAGAACTCCCTGTTTTGTCAAGTGGCTAAGGTATTGTTTGAATGCATCAATTGTGAACGGGTATTCCTGTGTTAATGCCGCTGAACCTGGAAGTGATGTTCCCCAGTTCTCCACATGGATAATTTGGAATCTTTCATTGCTTTGTGCCAGAAACGCTCTGGGGTTTTGATTTATAACAGGAATTTTGTAATGATTCCGGACAATCCTGGCTGTTTGGGGATTTTGTTCGATAATAGTAATTTTGCCGGCTCCTGATGCAATGGAGCAAGGAATACCGGCACCTCCGCCGCAAAGTATCAGTAGCATGTTTTTGGGATCCGGGACGAGAAGGTATCCTGCATAAGGGATGGTAAATCGCGCGAATTGTTCATTCTGCTTGAACATGTCGTAAAGGACTAACTGGTTGTCTCCATCCCTGAATACGGCATGCTGGTCTGGCAAAGATCCTTGAAAGTTAAGACTCAATCCTGGTGCAAAGTGGATATAAGGACTTTTTACAGTATCTATTCTCCCCCTGATGCTGGTAGAAGTCTCTGCGATGTAGGTATCAGGGAACTGTAGCAACTGACTCAGAGCTTTGTATGAAGAGGGCTTTACTTCCGTTATTGAATCTCCTGCCGGTGAGAGAAAAATAACTGCTATCAAGGCAATCGCAAGGCAGGTTGCAGGAAGGACTTTCTTTATTCTGCCGGATAAATTATCTGCCTGTAATGATTCTGTTCTTGTAAAAAACACTATTATCAGGGGAATTAAGCTTGAGAAGATGATAAGCTTGCCTTCACCAAAAAAAGGAAGAAGTATCCAGGATATTAATGCTCCACATGCGGAACCTGCCATACTTGCAAAGTAAACAAGGCCGGTTTTTTCAGGCATGAATGAGTAAGCAACTGCCATGATAAGTCCGGCAATAAAGAAGGGAAGCGAAAGAATAATATATACTGTCAGAAGATATAAAACCTGAACCGGTTCAAGCGGGAGCCTGAAGTAGTCGAGTGGAATCCTGTTCATTACAATGAAGGATGCTATTGCACCGGTACAATACAGGATGACTAATATAGTTAATGGATTTCCGGATGAAAGTTTTGTTTCCCAGCCTTTTTTTCTGCTGCCAAGTATGCTCAAAAAAGTACCACTTGCAGCGAAGCCAAAGAGAGCTATGCTGATGACCATAAAAGACAGGTGATTCCATTGACTGATGGAAAATACCCTTGTAAGGAGAATCTCAAAAGTTAAGGAGGAAAGTGATATTAAAAAAACCGCTTTGAGAATCATGGATTCAAGTATCATACCTTTGCATCAATGACATAAAAATTAATGTATAACATAGTTTTTTAAAAGAGAATATAATGACGAGGAGCAAAGGAGGATGAGAATAAATGTTTTTTGAAAATAGCAAAAT
>JAHIKR010000173.1 GCA_018897415.1 Pseudomonadota bacterium | reverse complement strand
GAATGCCTTCTGCCCTATTATAGGGCCGGAATCTTCTCCGTAATCAATAAAGTGGACAGTACATCCACCAACCTTGCATCCATACCTGAAAGTATCTCCATATCCATCAACTCCAGGAAATGAGGGCAGTAAAGCAGGATGTATGTTCATTATGCGAGGATTTGCACGATCGGTATTTACTCTGTCAATAAAATAAGGAGTTAAATTTCTCATGAAACCCGCCAGCACCAGCAGGTCGAATGGATAAGACTTCATTTTATCAATCAGCTTTGCCTCGGCAACAGCTCTTGTTGTAAAAAAAGATCTAACTTTTTCCAGAGGTGTATTTGATGAAAAAAGGTGCTGCTTTGAAAGCACATCATCCAGATCAAAATCATCTGGAATTTTAACACTATCCGGATTCTGTTTGTAACTCTGCATTATAGGTTTATAATCAACAAAAAATGTCGGTATTCCATGTTTACTGCTTCTTTCAAGGCCATATGCCTCGGGATTGTCAGATCCTACAAATATCATTCCCCCATTTATTTCTCCTGACTCACATGAATCAATGATTGCCTGTAAATTTGTTCCGCTTCCAGAAATAAGTGCGCCTATACGTATCTTCTTATCCATTTTAGAATCCTCCATGATAATACTTATAAAAATTCAATACATCATGCAAGCCTGTTTAGTCAACCGATGGCGTCGTTTAAATAGTTTTTCCCTAAACAAAAAAGGTTACAGAAAACTGTAACCTTTTGAATTGCATGGTAGGCACGGACAGATTTGAACTGTCGACTTCTACCGTGTCAAGGTAGCGCTCTCCCCCTGAGCTACGCGCCTATAATTTGAGACCTTGGTCTCAATTTTAAAGGCTGATAACACCATCTTTTTTTACTGTCAAGGGAAATGAGTTTTCTTCATCCGCTCTATATAGTCACGCGTTAATGATGCAAGAAGTGGGCTTAACACTATGAGAGCAATCAGGTTGGGAATAGCCATAAGTCCGTTCATTGCATCACAAAAGTCAATTACCACTCCGAGATGAATCACAGAACCTATGAATACAAAAGCCACGTAAACCCAGCGGTAAATTATAACCGCCTTTCTGCCGAAAAGGTAATCGACGGACCGGCCCCCGTAGTAGGACCAGGAAATAAGTGTGGAAAAAGCAAAAAAAATTACAGATAGGGAAACCAGCCAGCCTGAGCCAGGCATACCCATTTCAAAAGCAGCGCTTGTTAGTTTGCCTTTAACTTCAACAAGTTCAAAAGCACCTGTGCAGATTATAACAAGGGCGGTTATTGTACATACAACAATTGTATCAATAAACGGCCCGAGCATGGCTACCATTCCCTGGCGAATTGGCTCCCTTGTCCGGGCAGCACCATGAGCTATGGCTGCAGAACCGAGTCCGGCTTCATTTGAAAAGAGACCCCGTGCAACACCAGAGCGAATTACTCCACCCAAAAGACCTCCGGCAACAGATTCCGGGGCTGTAAAAGCATATTTGAAAATTAATTTTAAACCATGAGGTATAACTTCTGCATTTTTAAAAAGAATAAAAAGGCCTGCCAGTATATAGAAGGCACACATAAATGGAACAATTTTACTCGCAACATTTGCAATACGCTTTATTCCACCCAGAATAACTAGAGCTACCAGGCTGGCTGCTGTCAGGCCAACTATCAGATTGACCATTTCCGAAGATTTAACATCATAGCCGTAAATAATGGTATTAACGGCTGCAGCAACATTGTTGATCTGGAACATGTTGCCGATACCAACGCTTGCTATGGCAGTAAAAACTGCAAAAAGAACTGCCAGCCACTTAAAAGAAGGCCCCATGCCCATTTCAATATAATACATGGGCCCGCCATGCACCTCGCCTGAATCATCTATTCTTCTGAAATGAACAGCAAGTGCACAGCAGCTGAACTTGGTGGCCATTCCCACAAGCGCGGTTATCCACATCCAGAAAACCGCTCCAGGCCCGCCAATCAGAATGGCGGCTGCGACTCCTACGATATTTCCAGTACCAATGGTTGCGGAAAGTGCGGCACAAAGAGCGCGGAACGGACTTATCTCTCCAGGATCATCCTCTTTGCTGAAGTGGTTAAATAATACTTTTATTCCGTGGCGAAAACCACGAAACTGGATGAATCCAATGCGTATTGTCAGGTAAAATCCGGTGCCGACCAGAAGAATCATCAATGGAGGTCCCCAGATAAGCCCGTCAACTTTTGCTATTAAATCGGCTATGTTCATTTATATTTTCAAAAAGCTAAAGTGTTGCACACAAGCTCTTTATTACTTCGGCGACTATTTTACGGGTTTTTATGAACCGTTTTTCCCTGAAGCCGGGACGCCATTCATATGTTGACAGTTCATCGGAAACGACAAGAATACTTCCTATTTCTATATTGCGAAACCTTCCGACTGTGAAGAGCGCAGAAAGTTCCATGTCAACTGCCAGAGCATTCTTTGCCCGATAATACTCAAGTTTCTCGCGTGTCTCTCTGTATATGGCGTCAGTAGTCCAAACAAGGCCATCATGAAATTCGATCTTATTTTTATTAAAGATTTGTTTTATGCTTTCTACAATCAGAAAAGATGGCTTGCTTCTTAGGCTTTCATCCGCATTGTAATGTTTTGATGTGCCTTCATCAATTATTGAATCTGTGGGCACTACAATATCTCCTATCTTAACCTCAGGGGAAATTGCTCCACACATCCCGAAAAATATAACTTTACGTGCACCCCATGCAATAAGCGTTTCTAAAAGCGCCGCAGCATAAGGAGCACCGATTAAAGGGCCTGCCACAGACAAGCTTTGATTGCCTGAATCTTCAACATATACTCTGCTCATCAGGAGCTTGGTAAAATTATCTTCACTTATCTTGAGGAGCTTGCAAAAAAATCGAAGGTCCTTATCATCGGCCATCAATACAGCAACCGGCCCCAGGTTTGGAGCATTTTTTCTTTTTAAAGGTTTTATTATTGCATTATCATAAGGCATTTTATCTATTTTTATAAAACCCATGTTAAAATCATTCCGGCTTTGCTAAACGCAAAAGTTCATCTTTAACTTCATCGATAATATCATAAAACCACATGAGATCCTCAATAGAAAGGCGTCCTGCCTTAGCAGGAGCTCTATCTCCTCCATCTCTTTTCTTAAGTATTCTGGGACCAATCTGAACTTTTGGCTGAGCCTCGCCGTATTGATTTATGGAAACAACAAGTCCTGTATCTTCGCATTTCCACATTTTTAAGACTTTATCCTTTTCAGGGTCAAACGCCATAGTATTCTCCTTTTATTTAATAGACTTTAACAGATACTCTAACAGACTTTTGTCAACTTATATAATTTGCTAAATATGTCAAATTCATTTTTACCTCCGCCCAATAGAGACCTTTGAAAAATGTTCAATTTTGCCTGCCCCGTTAAATTTGTCTTTATATTTAACCGTGGTTCAAGTTCAAGGAAGGCGAAAATTTTAAATGGAGGAATACATTGAGTATTTCGAGGCTTAAAATTTGAGCCTGCCGCCGGCACGAAGTGAAGCTTTAGCGCTATTTGGGCAAAAGGGGGCGTTTTGCAAAGGTCTCAAATAATAATCGCCGGAACAACTCCCTATTGACAGGAATTCATTTTTTTATGTAAGGATTTTTATATAAGGATTTACATAAAAGTTCTTTTTAAGGAATTATTATGAACGACAAAATTTCCATCATTGCCCAAAAAATCGCTGAAAGCGGCAGAAATGTTATTTTTACCGGTGCCGGGATATCTACAGAAAGCGGAATACCAGACTATCGCAGCAAGGGAGGCATATGGGATAAATTCACTCCAATATATTTTGATGAATTCATGTCATCTGAAAAAGCCCGGATTGAATACTGGAAACGCAAATCCGAACTCTATAACGATTTAATTAAAGCAAAACCCAATCCAGCTCATATTTCAATTTTTAAACTCCACGAAATGGGTTTACTGGAAGCAGTTATAACTCAAAACATTGACGGGCTGCATCAAGAGTCTGGATTGCCTGATGAAAAAGTCATTGAGCTTCACGGAAACACATTGCGTGCACGGTGTATGAGTTGTGGAAAGACTTCTTCAATCCATGAAGCACAAAAACGCATAGAATCAGGTGATCTTGCGCCAGAATGTGATTGCGGCGGCTTTCTGAAACCCGATACAATTTCATTTGGTCAAGCAATGCCTGAAAAAGAAGTTGAAAAAGCAGTATTACTCTGCCGACAGAGCAGTTTATTCATGGTTGTTGGATCAACTCTTCTTGTTCAACCTGCCGCTCTTATGCCAGGCTTTGCCAAAGAATCCGGGGCATTTCTTGCTATCGTCAATCTATCTGAAACGCCATTTGACAGGAAGTGTGACGTGTTAATTCGTGGAAAAGCAGGAGAAGTTCTGCCGGCAATAATTGATGAAGTAAGAAAGATTTGCTGAAATCAATTAGTTATGTTTTGAATATTTGTTTGCAGGAATGCGGACATGTATCTTTATCCGTATGATATTATCCGCATGAAGAACCGCCTTGGAATTTCTTCTGATGAGTTTCTTAAGCAGCCTTGAAAGCACTGGCGCAGTTGTCCACCAGGACCCAGGTCATATTCTTTACGCATCACGGGCACCTGGTGGAACTGGCAGAGGAGAATATCGATCCTTCGGTTTTGATTAAGCATACTTTAAAATAAAAAAGCTTGCAATATTGTAAATTGAAGGATATTAATTCAATATGCAAGGTTATATTAATAGAATAATTCAGACTGAAATACAGGAGAGACTTAATAACTTCCCGGCAGTTGCAGTTCTTGGTCCGCGCCAGTGCGGCAAAACAACGCTTGCCCTTGAGATTGTAAAGGGCCGAAAGGATGCGGTATATCTTGACCTTGAAAAGCCATCTGATCAGAGAAAACTTGAAGATCCGGAACTTTTTTTTCAGCTTCAGAAAGAGAATCTCATATGCCTGGATGAGATACAGCGCCGGCCCGAACTTTTCCCAGTCTTAAGAAGTATTATAGATGAGCGGGGCTCAAACGGCCAGATACTTATTCTTGGCAGTGCATCAAGGGACATGATCAGGCAGAGCTCTGAAACTCTTGCCGGCAGGATCGCCTACATGGAGCTGACACCATTCATGCTTTCCGAAATACCTGTGAAGGACAGGAAAGATCCCGCTGAAATTATGAGGCTTTGGCTCAGGGGCGGTTTCCCAAGGAGTTTTCTTGCAGGAAGTGAAAAGGCAAGTTTTACCTGGCGGGAAAATTTTATAAGGACTTTTCTTGAAAGGGATATTCCTCAACTGGGATTTTCAATTCCAGCTCAGTCTCTGGGGCGACTGTGGCAGATGCTTGCCCACATCCACGGGCAGGTTTTAAACAGCTCAAAGCTCGGTGAATCAATGGGGGTAAGTCATACAACTGTCAGAAAATACCTCGATCTCCTGTCACAAACTTTTATGGTCAGGGTCCTGCAGCCTTTTGAAGCAAACCTTAAAAAACGTCTGGTGAAGTCGCCAAAAGTATTTATCAGGGATTCAGGCATACTTCACTTTCTGCTTGGCGTAAACAAAGCCGACGACCTGCTGGGGCATCCTGTTTACGGGGCTTCGTGGGAAGGGTTTGCCATGGAAAATATTCTTTCGCAACTTCCGGGCTGGCAGGCAGCCTTTTTCCGCACATCAGCCGGTGCAGAAATCGACCTGG